>JAKALI010000267.1 GCA_021813195.1 Pseudomonadota bacterium | reverse complement strand
ACGATCAAGGATAGGGTATCCTGATCTTACCCCAGGTGGCTCATTCCGCTAGATTTGACGTGGGCAACCCTTGGCGCTCATTGGTCGGGCAACCGGGGTTTCCCAACAAGAACTAGTTATGCCCATTATGCTGATCACCTCGGCGACCGCCCCGGCATGGGCAATGTGCGCTTCGAGAAACTCATGCCGGATGACATGGATACACTGGCACGGCCCGAACGCGAGGATTGGGGCGCTTCCCGTTTAGCCAAGGCTTTGGACATCATAGAAGACAAGGTGGAAGTCTATCAACGCCTTTATCGTCAGGCCAAGGATATCGTGGATGCGCCCACTCCCGCGGAGTCGTTCCGTCGGGGTGTTCGCTATTCGATTGAGAACGCCGTACGAGAAGGACTGAGGACCGAGAGCGAAGTTGAGCAGTTGGTTACCCAGGTCTGCTATCGCGCCGCTGACTTGGGCTATCTGTTAGATGTCAAAGGGAAACGACTATCTGCGTATTCGGAAGCACTTCGTACGGAATCATCCTTCGACGATGCGCTGGAGTAGGAGGCACAAGCCTCGCAGCGTCATCCCCTCGCCGCAGGTTTGCCCAACGAGTCGCTACAGACCACGACCTTTCGGGAAACAGCGGGAACCCGCGCAAACGCCGACCACGCCAACGCGTTGGTCGAAAGTCGGAAATCTTCGAGCATGAACTGGCCAACCTGGGATCTGGACGAAAAAGTCTGGCCGAAGAAACGCGACTTTCACATGCTCACGAGTTGGTTTGAGGTGCAAGTCTCTTCGATGGTGCTTGACCTGGGCGACGACGAGATTGAGGTTGAAGAATTTGACGTCTGCGGGCGGTGAAAGAAGAGAATGTTCTACGCGCGTCGCCGGCAGGTGTGTTGTTCGTCGGTGATTCCTTGGTTTCGGACCAAGGCATCCTTCGCGGTTCACGCCGTGCGAATACCTGGGATCGGTACGATGTGAACGCGTCAGTGAAAGTGCAAGCCGCGTTGGGTACGCAGGTCGTGTGTGCCGGTCACGGACCAGTGATCATGGATGCGGCAGGAAAATTTCCACAGATGTAAGGTGAGGCAACAAGGAAGGTGTCATGGGCGAATCAAAATATCTCTTAGGGCCAATGCGCATCCCCTTTCTAATCCTAACTCCTGCTTGTGTTGTATTAGGGCTAGGAGCAGCTGTCTGGACGGCGGGCCGAGTAAGCGCCCTTCATTTTGTCCTGGCGCTGATTGGGGCTATTTCTGCTCACATCAGCGTGAACGTTCTCAACGAGTATTTTGATTTCAAGAGCGGCTTGGACGCCCAAACGGAACAAACGCCTTTTAGCGGCGGCAGCGGAACCTTGCAGGAAAGGCCCGGCTTGGCCAAACAGGCTTTGGGCACCGGGCTGGTTTCTCTTGGCATCACCGCCTTGATCGGTTTGTATTTCCTCTACCTCCGCGGTCTATTGCTTCTGCCGCTGGGCCTCCTTGGAATGCTCGTCATACTCGTCTATACCGTTTGGCTGACCCGCAATCCGCTCCTGTGTTTGATTGCCCCCGGCGTGGGCTTCGGCCCGTTGATGGTCATGGGGACAAGTTTCGCGCTGACAGGCGAATACACGTGGACAGCGTTCGTGGCCTCGCTGGTGCCCTTCTTCTTGGTGAATGACCTGCTGCTGCTGAATCAGTTTCCAGATGTCGAAGCCGACCAAAGAGTAGGACGGCGGCACTTTCCCATTGCCGTGGGTCGACAGACCAGCAGTTTGGTCTACGGCGCGTTCTTATTGCTGGACTACGTGACGATTGTCCTCGGCGTTGCCTTTGCGTATCTGCCCAAGTTTAGCCTTGCCGGGCTACTCACTCTGGTGATCGCGGTGCCTGTAGCGGTTGGAGCATACCGGTATGCCAATGAGATCAAGAGACTCACGCCCTTGCTGAGTGCGAATGTAGTGATCAACATCTTAACCCCTTTGCTGGTTGCCACCGGACTGTTTATTGGATAGTTGGAGCAATGTGGTCGCTACACCCATCGCCTCGTGCCTTTTGGCATTTGGGCGCATCGTAAATTCAGGTTTCGAGTTTGCTCCTTTTCAACGGTAGGATCGCGCTTTTCAACATACTTGCGGTTTCGCTGCCCAAGCCGCGCTTGCTCCCGACGCGTCTTGGGTTGCGGCTCGACGCGCGGGTGAAGCGTCAGCCGTGCTGGCAATTCGGAAAGTTGCTCGCGAGTTTGGCGACCAGGTGGCGGTGAGGGAGGTGCCGGCAGAAACCGAGGCACTTGCGCGCTATGGCGTAGCTGACGGAATCTTGGCCAATGGGAAGATCAAGTTCTTTGGCCCGGTCACGGAGGATCAGGTCCGCGCGGCTATCAGCGATGAGATTGGGGCGATGTGAGGTGAGCAGGACTTGGGCTAACCTGCGCCTCGCGACCATTCTACATACGGCGAAAGGCTCTCGCGTCTGCCGTTGTCCTCGCTCATCAACACAGGATGGGAGACCACCGGACTGTCGCCATTCGAGAAAGGAGTTGAGGCATGAAGACCGTCGGAGAACTTCTGCAAGCCAAAGGGCATGACATCTGGTCAGTCGCACCGGATGCCACGGTGTACGAGGCACTCGAACTGATGGCCGAAAAGGACGTCGGAGCCTTGATGGTCATCGACGCCGGCAAGCTTGTGGGCATTATGTCGGAGCGAGATTACGCGAGAAAGGTCATCCTCAAAGGGAGATTCTCCAAGGAGACGCCCGTTCGGGAGATCATGACCGAAAAGGTGATGTACGTGGGGCCTGACGACACCATCGAAGAGTGCATGGCACTGATGGCGGAGATGCGTCAGCGGCATTTGCCCGTTTTCGAGGGGGATCGGCTGATCGGCGTGATTTCAATTGGAGATGTAGGTAAGGCGATCATCGCTGAGCAAAAGCTCGAGATTGAGGAGCTCATTGGGCGACCACCCCGCGTTTTGTCCTGAAAAGCCTT
Source organism: Pseudomonadota bacterium (assembly GCA_021813195.1). Next base: position 3,187 of record JAKALI010000267.1, on the reverse strand, counting down.
CGCTCGTCTTTGACGGCACAAGCCGCTGGCGAGAACTCGGACACTGGATCAAAGTCACGTCCATACTTCAATGGAAAAGAAACAACGATTTCAAGGCAACAGCGGCTAACATTTGCTGGCTGTCCATGCCGCGCGGTTGCCGACCAGGCCGTTGGGTATTCTACTAACGATGATGATGTGTCCCATTACTTATACGAAACTCAATAGTGCGTATCTCGCGTCAATCCGTCAATCCGGTCCTCCCCCAGTTTCCGGTCGTGCCGGGCTTTTGGAGCTGCAGTTCGAAGCGGGACTGAAAAAGTCGACTGCCGAAAGCCGGCCGGTCGCTGTTTTGAAGGAGTTTCCTATTGATCCAGTCTGCTGACGAGTCCAGGCACATTCAAAATGCTAAATCGGCATTGAGGCAAAAGCGGAACAGATCCAACTATCCGCAAGTTGGGTCTATTACTGATCGCAGTTATGAATTCACGTCGCGCAGTAGTGCGATTATCGATCCAAACTACGCGGAGGGATGTAGACAACTCAATGAATGTTCGAATGGAGATTAAGAACGCTTACATGTTGAGGGTCCGCAAATGATTCTCACCGTTACTTTGAATCCGGCTCTCGATCGGCTTTTGTTTGTAGAAGGTCTAAAGTGGCACGAGAAGAATATCGTCCGCGAAACTCACACTTCTTTAAGTGGCAAGGGATTCAACGTCGCGAAAACGTTGGCAGCCCTATCAATTGACACGACCGCACTCGGATTCGTGGGGCTTGCGGATTTAGAATTATATAGGCGGACCCTGGAGTCGCCGCATATTCACTTGTCCCTTGTGTCGATAGCAGCAACTCGAACAAATACCAAGATTATCGAGGTCGATAAAGATCAAGAAACGGAAATCAACGAACGCGGTGCGGTGGTACTTCCAAAAGAACTGGAACAGCTTCGCCACTCCTACAGTGAACACATCGCGCATGCAGAATATGTGACCCTCTCTGGCAGCGTAGCGCCCGGAGTGCCGACCACGATCTATGCCGAGTGGGTGACTGAAGCCGCACGCCACAATGTCCGTGCGATGGTCGACGCAAGTGGTGAATCCCTACGCGCTGCAATTGAAGTACATCCTTTTGCGCTTCGTCTCAATCGTTGGGAGTTGCAGGAAGCGATGGGACGCAAGCTCTTGTCCGTGAACGATAGCGTCGCCGCGGCAAAATCGCTGCGGGAGCGCGGCATCGAATTCGTGGTTGTATCATTTGGGGCAGAGGGCGCCTTGTTGGCACACCAAACTGGAACCTGGTTTGCGCACGTGCCGCGGCTGAGAGCGGTCAATGCCATGGGCTGCGGCGATGTGATGTCGGCAGGCTTGGTCGATGGTTGGCTGCGGGGCGACGGGCTGGATGCAGTGCTGCGGTGGGCGACTGCACTCGCATCGGCTAGCGTACTGACGCTGGAATCGGGCGCGGTAGATATCTCGACCGCGAAAGAATTGGAACGCCAGGTTGTTGTTAACAGATTGACTTGATCGCTGCTAGCCGACGCACCGCGTTTATGTTCTTGCCGATCGATCTTGATCTTGCCATTTCACCAACCTGGTCCGGCGGCCTTGGTCAGGATTTCTCTCATCTCTTCGGGGGTAAGCTTGATTGGGTTTCCCTGCATACTGCTGGCATTGGAGGACTTGTCGATGAGAAGAGGCAGGTCTTCTGGTCTGACCCCATAGGCAGACAGCGAAGGCACTCGCAGTTCTTCGCAGAGTTCCTGAATCCAATGGACACCGTCGCGAGCCGTCGCTTGCTCGTGGCCGGTCAGGATTCGTGCGATTTCGTCATACCGCGACAAGATCGGATTCTCCGGAGAACGCTCTTGTAAGACACGGACATTCATTCCCATAACGAAGGGCAGGAGGCGTCCGCAGATTGCGCCGTGCGGTGCAGGAAACAATCCTCCCAGCGGACCCGCGAACCCATGCACCGCTCCCAGTTTCCCGTTCGCTAGCGCCAGCCCGCCATAGAGACTCGTCAGTGCCATGTCCTCGCGCGCTTGCACATCCTCGCCATGCTGGTAGGCCAGACGTAACGAACGACTGGCCCGACGCATCCCTTCCCGGCACAAGGGATCGGTCAGCGCGTTCGGTTTGTTTGAAACGAAGGGTTCGATCACCTGCGTGAGCGCATCCAAGCCCGTGCTGGCTGTGACGTTCGGTGGCATTCTATAGGTTAGTTCCGGGTCAATCAAAGCCACGCGCGGCAGCATCCACGGGCTGCGCAGACTAACCTTTACGCGATGCTCGGGCGAAGCCAGCACCGCGTTGTGCGTCACTTCTGAGCCAGTGCCGGCTGTGGTCGGAATGGCCATATACGCCGCCGCCGGCCGTGTCAGCACCTGCCCCTTTCCAATCACTTCGAGATAATCAAACAAGTCCCCTTCATTCGTGAGTAGGGCAGCAATTGCTTTTCCGGTATCGATCACACTTCCGCCACCAAAGCCAATGACCCCGTCACTACCACTCTGCTTGGCGAGTCGCACGCCTTCCCGAACCATTTCGACGGTTGGTTCGCCACTCACGGCAAAAGGCACCACACTCAGGTTATACGCGCCTAGTACATCAAACAGAGGCGCAGCATCGGCGGACGATGCACGCGTGGCAACCAGAATTCGCGTGCCCATTTCGGCGGCGATTGTTCCTGCTTCCTGGAGTGTTCCGGATCCAAAGATAATCCGTGTAGCGGTTGCGAATTCAAAGCGCATTCGTTGACCCAATATGGAACAAGACCTGAATGGTTACCGCCTCACAGCAGTATCGCGAGGTTTCGATTTCCATTCTCGTTTCTGTTTCCTGCTCACGCGCTACATTTCACCAGAAGATCGGCGGGCGTCATCGATGGATTGAAACCACTTATCCTGTCGACGCTGGCTTTTCCCGGCCGGACGTGGTATCCAATCTGTGTATAGAAGTCGACCCGCTCACGCCGGGAAGACAAGTGCTCTTGCGCCCATCCACTCTGATAGCCCAACCCCAGGGCGCGTTGAAGCAAGGTGTGTCCGTAGATAAAATGAGCTCCGTCCAGAAAAGCTTTGCGTACCGGACCGAGCTCAGGCGCGTTGAAATCGTCTATTATTTTCTGCCCGAAGGTGTTCATTTCAGTTCCGACGTTCACGGGCAATGACAATTGGTTTGCGAGGCGAACCACTTGATGCAGCTTT
>JAKALI010000266.1 GCA_021813195.1 Pseudomonadota bacterium | reverse complement strand
GAGCTTGTCTTTGATCAACTGCCAGATGATGCGTGTCATCTCATCGCCGTCCAATTCGACGACGGTGCCCTCGACTTTGATTTTTTTCATGGGATCTTTACTTCCGTGGCAGGTTTTCTGATGCGCCGCAACATAGCCGCGATACCGCCGAGGGCCAAGATGGGCCTTCGCCGCGACTGCCAATCTTGAGCGAAAAGGTGCTGATCAATTGACGCACACGAGGCCCTCCCGTATGCGCGGCAGGGAAATCAATGACGTGAGTGCTTAACGTTGGATATCGAGATCCGCAATGTCGGACACTATCGCACGCCCGTACTGGCTGGGACGGCGCATCCCGTCGGTCAGATTGTTCACGCCTGCCATGAGCGCACGATCGATGTGGCGCTGGCCGAACTTGGAATCGCAGGTCTTGATCGCGCGGGGCTCGATCTACTGCTCACATATTGTGCCGAAGCGCGCTGCGAAGCCGATCAGGCGTCGTGTCCCGGCTGCAAACGCCGCACAGATTTAGACGGCGTGCATTCGCTTGAGGATTTTATCGCCCGACACGGGGAAATCGTCGTCGGGGACGGCAGAGTGAGGTTGCTGGGTCAAGGCCGCGAACGGTTGACGACACCTGGACTGGCAGCGCTCGAGAAGACCTGGTCGGGGGAGAATTATTGGTTCTGGGCACGCCGGGTGTTGCGCAAGTTGCGCCATGGTATCCGCCGCGCGCACGTGAAAGGCAGTCGGATGGCCGACCCTGGACTGACGCCGGCGGTGATCCTCGTTGAGCCGCAATTGCCCGACAACATCGGCATGGTGGCACGCGCGTGTGCCAATTTCGGGCTGGATGATCTGCGCCTTGTGGCCCCCCGCGATGGCTGGCCCAACGAAAAGGCCCGCATCGCCGCCTCTGGTGCGAATTATGTCATCGATGATGCCACGGCTTACGGGACGTTCGAAGAGGCCCTCGGCGACCTCAATTGGGTGTGTGCAACAACGGCCCGACAGCGCGATCTTCGCAAACCGGTGATGACGCCCGAAGAAGCCGTGCAGAACATGCGCCGCCGGATCGCCGACGGCCAGCGCTGTGGCGTCGTTTTTGGTCGTGAGCGCAGCGGTCTGGAGACTTCGGAGGTGGCCCAGTGCGACGCGATCGTCATGATCCCCGTGAACAATCGCTTCGCTTCGCTCAATCTGGCGCAGGCTGTCCTGATTTTGGGCTATGAGTGGATGCGTGAGAGCAAGGAACAGAGTCTTGGGCGGACGACGACGTACGAGACGCCCGCCGTGCGGGGGCTGAACATGGGCGATCAACGCCCCGCGACGCACGCCGAACTCGAGGGTTTTTTTGCCCATCTGGAGCGCGAACTCGACCGACTCGGATTTTTTACCGCGCCTCACAAACGCCCCGCGGTCGTGAATAATCTGCGCTCGATGTTCCTCCGCGCAGGGCTAACAGACCAGGAGGTTCGCACCCTGCGTGGCATTGTTGCAACGCTGGCGAACGGCAAGGGCAGGAGCCGCAAACCATCCACATGACCTGCCTTGTTCTGGCCAAGTTTTGAGCCGAGCGATGCCCGGGAAAACATCACGCGCGGTCGAACAGAACAGCGGTCGAAGGCGAAACCGGCTGAGACAATGGCGACGGTGCTGAAAAACACCGGTCCACCTCAAAGGCGGTGCCCAGTCGGTTGCACGACTTTCACCGCCTGCTGATGGAACGGGGACGCCAAGCGAATGGATTTGGGCGGAGACTAGGTCTGAGAACGATCTCCACCCTGGCTCGGAAAAACACAACTCATGACAGGGGCATTTTCGATGCGGACCACGGGACGGGCGGGGATTGTCGGCTTCGGCGCTCTAGCGGCTTGGCTGCTCATTGCAGCACCGGCCACGGCGCAAGAACTGAGTGAGAAGTCAGTGCGCTCTTTCATGGATTACGCTTGGTCATTGACCCCGGCGCAATTCTCCAAACAGGACGGCACGGTCATCGTGATCGACAAGAAGAAGCCCGAGGACGTTTTGGTGCCCCTCGACGTCGCGCGTGAAATCATCAAAGTCGGGCGCATGTCAGCCCATGCGCAGGTCTGCGGCTTGGGCGATCACCAGATCATCAATCACCGCTCCCTCATGAAGCGGGAGGAAGAGAAGAAGATCTGGTCGGATCAGCAACTCGTCTACATCAACCAGCTGCATTTGGCGACCGTGATGCTGCTCACGGGCAAAATCCGCGTCGTTGAAAAAGACGGCGACAAGGAAGTCGTCATCGACGAGGGTAAACCGGCGGCACAAACCTGCACAGATGAGCAACGCGCCAAAGTTCGCGACGCCATCATCGCGTATGTCGAAAGCGGCCCGAATTTCAAAGTCCCGGCGGGGCCGATCGGTCAGGCGGATGCAGCCCCTGCGGCAACGGGGTCGACGACCCCTGCTGCTGCCGCTGTGCCCGCAGCCGAAACCAAGCCGTAGTCGCGACCGCCTCCGGCTCATCGCGGTTGCAGGCCGGGTCACAACCGCCCATCATCACCGCCAGATCGAGCGCACCTCTCCCGGATCAAGTCTGGCGCTACCTGAGGCTGGTTGACCCCGGCGGCGAAATTCATTACCAGAGAGCCGGCGCGGGTCACTGATGGCCCGCGCTTTCTTTTGCGCACCCGTGGTGGCGGTTTTCTTCCGTCACCTGTCAGCTGCACCCGTCGCGCCCTCCTGGCGCAGTCAGGGTGACGGCAGAGGAGGGGGCGCTCCAAATCGCGTCCTGGGCATGCTGCACCGGACGCCTAACCGACTGGAGTGCCAGAACGATGACCAAGCGCTTGACCGCCAAGCACAAGATCGATCGCCGCCTCGGCGAGAACATCTGGGGCCGACCCAAAAGCCCGCTAAACAAACGCGAAAGCCGCCCCGGCCAGCACGGCGAACGGCGCATGGCCAAGCTGTCGGACTTCGGTCAGCAGCTCAAGGCCAAGCAGAAGCTCAAAGGCTATTATGGCAACATTTCCGAACGGCATTTCCTCAAGCTCTACAAGGAAGCCTCCCGCGCCAAGGGCTCCACTTCGGAAACCCTGATCGGCCTCCTAGAGCGGCGGCTCGACGCCATTGTCTATCGCGCGAAGTTCGTGCCGACAGTTTTTGCGGCACGACAGTTCGTGAGCCACGGGCATGTGAAGGTGAATGGACGTCGCGTGACGGTGCCAAGTTATCGGCTGCGTGTCGGCGACCTCATCGAAGTGAAGGAGTCCTCGCGCCAGCTGCCGATGGTGATTGAGGCCGGCCAGAGCGCCGAGCGGGACGTGCCGGATTACATCGACGTCGACCAGTCGAAACTGACGGCCAAGCTCACGCGCATTCCGGCTCTTGCCGACGTGCCCTATCCGGTTGTCATGGAGCCCAATCTCGTCGTCGAATTCTATTCGCGCTAATACAACACGAGTTCGCGGGCTCAGCACGCGCGCGTAAGGGGTCGGCGCTACGCTGGCCCCTTTTTTGCTGCCAGCTTCTGCTACCCGCGCGATCACGCCAACACCTGCTCGGAACGCCTTGTTCGATTGCAGCGCGGGCGTTGATCAAGCCCGCACGAAACATTGTGAAATAAAAATCACGCCAAAACAACAATTTGTCGCGCGTTGCTCACCTTGTTTCTGCCGCAATTGAAGGTCCAACGAAGCCCGTCATCCAAGAAATGGGGGTATCTCCACATGAGCAAATTGACTTTGGCGGCCGCCGCGCTCGTTGCCAGTTTGATTTGTGCGCCGAAGGCCGACGCCAAACCCTGGGACCCCACACAATCGCAGGGCTGGCAACAGCAAGAACTGGCGCCGCGCTCCAAGGCCCAGCGCACACAGGCCCGCAGAATGGTTGCCGCCGAGATCTCCTACCAGTCCGGTCGCACGTACGCGGCCGGTCCGCGTCCGCGGAAATGGTGCGGCTGGTGGATGCGCACGCAGAAGGGCGGCGGTCCGGAATTCAACGTCGCCTGGAACTGGCGCAAGTACGGCCGGCCCCTCTCCGGTCCGCAGGTCGGCGCGGTAGTGGTCTGGCGTCACCACGTCGGCATGATCGTCGGACAGGCCGAGAACGGGAAATGGATCGTCAAGTCCGGAAACGATGGCGGCAAAGTTCGCACGCGCGCACGCTCAGTCGCCGGCGCCATTTTCCGAATCTGATGGGAGGGCGCGCGGACCGGCGCGCTTGACCATTCGATGGAACCGAACGAGCACCGAGGAAGCGGCGCCAAAAAACAAGGGAGGCTTGGGCGCCGCTTTTTTTAATTTTTTAAGGATGTCGTCAGGCGCGGCGGCGTGCTGGCGCTGTTAACGCATCAAGCTCAGCGATTAAGTGCAATGACAAGCGCTTTCGGGTTGCCGCCATTCTCGCTGATATAGTTCTGAAACAGGGTATTGAGGAACGAGGTCATCTCAAAGCCGATGATTTCCGCATCGCGCACTTTGAAAACGTTGCCGCGGCGCACGATTTTCCATCGCACATCGTAGGATTCGCCGCTTTTCAGCGTCACGCGGCTGTCCACATATGTCGCGCCCGCGCTCTCAGCGGACTGCCCGAGCATGACGGCCTTGGCGACCGGATACTTGGGGGCCTCCTTGGCGGCGTAGCGCGAGATCCAGTTCACCATGCCGTTATAATAAGCCGGACGGTCCGCCTTGGGCAGGCTGCTGGCGTACCCCCCAAGAGCCGTCAACCCAATTGCCGGCAGATCGGCATGGCTGCGCAGCACCGTTGCAAAAGCCGCCGCAGACCCGCTGCGCGACGCCGCGATCAGTTCATCCGCGACACCCTGCATGTATTGCGCTGCAGACTGCGCGCTGGCGGCCGCCGTGCCTGCCAAGACAAAGGCCATGGCGAGAAGTGTCCGGCTGAACCGGTATATCGCGTCGGGACGTGTCATCGATAGCGGGCCTTTGAGTGACGAATTTCGAGAAGAGCTCGGGCCTTATGTGCGCGGCGAATGCGGCAAGCTGGTGGCTCTCGGCATCCAGATCGGAGGCGGTTTCGGGTCAAGTCAACGCTCCTGCCGGTCGCCGCAGACTCACCTCGCGGCGGCAGACACTTCGCTCCCATTAGCTAACCAATCGCGCCCGATAACGTCAAACACTCAGAGTATGCAGCGCTGTCGATCGAGACTTGTTTGCCCACGCGCGCCGCAGTGGCTCAATAGACCTGCCAACGCACCTCGCCCCGTCGCGATGCCGCAGCGTCCCAGGCTCATCGAGATATCTAACCGGGTTCCGATTGCAGCTTAATTACTTCTGGGCACGGGCGGCCCCTCGGATCGGCGGCACGTCGAAATCAAACTCTCGAAACCTGCCCGCCAACTCAGTAAGCCTTGACAGACATAAAGATATCTTTATGTCTATGCCTCATGAAGCAAGGCCCGACCGAGACTCTCGGCTCCCGCGACCTGGTGACCGCCCTCAAGGCGGCGGCCGAGACAACTCGCTTGCGCATCCTAGCGCTACTTGCGCGATCCGAACTCACGGTGAAGGATTTGACCCGGATCCTGGACCAGAGTCAGCCGCGCATCAGTCGTCACCTGAAGCTTCTGGCCGAAGCCGGTCTTGTCGAACGTTTTCGTGATGGAAGCTGGGTGTTTTTTCACGTGTCCGATCGCACGGAAGGCGGACGACTGACGCGCCGGCTGCTGGAGACGCTCGATCGATCCGATCCACTCCTCATGCGCGATCAAGATCGGGTCCAGGCCCTGATGCGCGAGCGGGACGAGGACGCCCAAGCCTATTTCAAGGCGCACGCTGCCGACTGGGACCGCATCCGCAGCCTCTACGTACCTGAAGCGCAAGTCGAACAGGCTTTGCTGGACGCACTGGGGGATGGTCCATTCGACCTTCTCGTGGATATGGGCACAGGCACAGGCCGTATTCTCGAACTCTTCGCCGATCGTTGCCGTCGTGCTTTGGGTTATGACATCAATCAGTCCATGCTGGCCTACGCAGAAATGCGTCTGCAAACGCTGGGCGTGACCCAAGCGCATGTGCGCCACGCCGATATTCTGGATTTGCCCCTCCCCGATGGGGCCGCCGATGGCGTCGTCATGCATCAGGTCCTGCACTACTTGGGCGAACCGGCTTTGGCTATTGACGAAGCCGCTCGAATTCTTGCACCCGGCGGACGACTGGTCATCGTGGACTTCGCCCCGC
>JAKALI010000265.1 GCA_021813195.1 Pseudomonadota bacterium | reverse complement strand
CCAACGTGGTGCCCGAAGGACCCTGGCACTATCCAGAGGACGACATCTCAGACGCTCCTGTGCGCCTGCTCGCAGCCGAAATTACACGCGAGCAAATCTACGACCTGCTACACGATGAACTGCCGTATGCCATAACGGTTGAGACCACGAGTTGGAAGACGTTCAAGAACGGATCGGTGCGCATCGAACAGACGATCTTCGTCGAGCGCGAGAGCCAGAGAAGTATTGTACTGGGCAAGGGGGGCCAAACGATCAAGACGATCTCGATGCGCGCGCGCGGCGAACTCGAACGCATTCTGGAGTGCCCTGTCCACCTGTTCTTGTTCGTCAAAGTCCGCGAGAACTGGGGCAGCGACCCCGAACGCTACCGGGAAATGGGCCTTCCGTTTCCGAACGACGGCGAGTGATCCCCATGTGACTTGCCTCGCGCTTGCGCGAATCCCGTCAAGCCCGCTATGGCTCGGCGCATGGAATGGATGGACGAGGCGATCGTACTTTCGGTCCGACCGCACGGAGAGACCGCGTCGGTCGTTGATTTGTTGACCCGCTCACACGGCCGCCACAGCGGGCTCGTGCACGGCGGACGCTCGCGCAAGAACCGTCCCATTCTCCAGATCGGCAACCAAGTCCAGGCGGTCTGGAAAGCCCGGTTAGCCGATCATCTGGGGCACATGACGCTGGAACTGAAGCGAGGGACCGCCGCTGCCGCGATGGACGATCCGCCTGCGCTCGCGGCCCTCACCTCACTGTGCGCGTTGACCCGCCTGCTGCCTGAGCGCGACCCGCATCCAGCACTCTACGAAGTCACACTCTTCGTCATGAGCTTCCTTGACGATCCGAGCGTGTGGCCGGCGCTTTACGTGCGGTGGGAACTAGCACTCCTTCAGGAATTGGGTTTCGGCATTGACTTGAGCCAATGCGCCGTGACCGGCAGCAACGACCAATTGATTTACGTGTCTCCGCGCACAGGCCGTGCAGTTTCGGCCTCGGCTGGAGAACCCTATCGTGACCGGCTCTTGCCACTCCCTCAATTTCTGACGCGCACGCGCACCACCGCCGTTACACGGCAGGACATCGAAAGCGGTCTCAAGTTGACCGGTCATTTCTTGCAAAGCCGCCTGCTTACGCCGCACGGTGGCGCACTGCCGGAGACTCGCAACCGGATTCTTGCCGCGCTCCCACGGACGGCAGACCCAACCACGCCGTCGGCACGCTGAAGGCGCCCAAAGCTTCAATCAGCGGGCGAGTTCGGCATCAATCTTGCGGAACATGTAGGTCCACTTCTCGTTCTGTGTGTCGACGAGCACATTCATATGAGCCCGTAGCGTCGCGAACAAGTTGCAGTCGGGCGTGGTGGCTGCCGAACCTTCATCCCCCATGGCTCCAATTCGGGCAAGCAGGTCCTGCGTGCGCTGGTCCAAGGTGTCGATGAACTCATCTTTGACGTAAGGTGCCGCCTCGCTCAAGAATTGGTCTTCCGTCCAGCCCCGCTTGTCTTTCAGTTGCCGCAGCCGCTCCTGCAACGCCGGTTTGTTTCTCGCGTTGAGATCCCGCAGTGCGGCCGCCGCCTGATCGACAACGGTTTCAAAGTCTTCGCGCGTGCAGGAACGCTCAGGCGCACCTTCCGTCGCCGCCGGCGCCTCGCTGGGAGAAACCACTCCAGCGGGCGGGTTTACGGGTGCGTCTCGACCCACAGTCGCAGCGGACTGAGGCTGAGCAATTGGCCTGTCGCGTGCAGCCGGATCCATTGTGCCGCTGTCCGCCCAGGCCAAAGCCGACGCCAGCATTCCGGCCGCCAACGCACCTGCACGCGCTACGCGCGCAAACCTACAAAAACCTTTCGTTGCGACCCAAGACACCATGGTCACCACAGCTCATCCATCGCGGCCGAGCTCATCGTGGGGCTGCCGCGCACGCCTTCCTGCCTAGCCAAATCATGGCCGGACGGAAAGGGTTTAGAATGCTGGACCGAATTTATTGGAGCGCGGGAAGCCGCGCGGCGCCATGTGCCCCGCCTGGGCCCGCGCGCCTGCCCAGTCCTTCAGATCACTCCATGGCAATGTAAATGTGCGCCCTGCACTGTCGAGCCACGTGAGACCATCCCTTTTTGCGAAGACACGCACGTCCGAAAGCCCGCCATCCTTGTACTTTTGCAAGATGGTCCCTTTGCCGCGCGTCATCTCGTTGACCTCCTCCAGCGGGAACACGAGCAACTTGCGGTTTTCGCCGATGACGGCCACGTGGTCGCCCTCGACCGGTACCACAACCGCCGCTTCCTCGGGTTCGGTCAGATTGAGGACCTGCTTTCCCTTGCGGGTGGATGCAACGACCTCCTCCTCAGGTACGACAAATCCGTAGCCCGCGCTGGAGGCGACCAGGAGTTTGCGGTTGGGATCGTGGACGAAGGCTTCCACAAAGTCATGGTTTTCTTCCAGATCGACCATGAGCCGAACCGGCTCGCCATGACCGCGCCCGCCCGGCAACGCGCTCACGTCCAACGTGAAGAACTTGCCATTCGTGGCGAACAGGATGAGCTTGTCCGTCGTATAGGCTGGCACGGCGCGCTTCAAGGCATCGCCCTGCTTGAAATCGAGCTTGGACAGATCCGCCTGATGACCCTTCATCGCCCGGATCCAGCCCTTTTGCGACAAGATGACGGTGACCGGTTCCTTTTCGGTCAGGGCCTCCTCGAGATCGATCGCAATTTCGGGGGCCTGCGCAAATGATGTGCGCCGCCGCCCAAGTGGCGTCTTCTTAGAGTAGCGCTCGCGCGTCGCTTTGACTTCCTCGGAGATACGCTCCCACTGCAAATCTTCCGACTTCAGCAGCGCCTTCAAATCGCGGCGCTCACTTGAGAGCTTATCGTGCTCCGTTTTTATTTCGATCTCTTCCAGGCGCGACAGGCTCTTCAAGCGCAGATTGAGGATGGCATCCGCCTGCACCTCGGTGATCTTGAATTTTGCGATCAGCTTCGCCTTGGGGTCGTCTTCGAAGCGAACGATACGGATGACTTCGTCGATGTTGAGGTACGCGATCAAATAGCCGTCGAGCACCTCCAGACGATGTTCGATTTTTTGCAGGCGGTGCTCCGAGCGGCGCACGAGCACGTCGACCCGATGCTCGAGCCACTGCTTGAGAACGTCCTTTATTCCGAGCACATTCGGAATCTGTCCCGCGGAAAGCACGTTCATGTTGAGACCGAAGCGGATCTCGAGCTCCGTCAAGCGGAACAGGCTTTCCATCAACACCACGGGATCGACCGTGCGGCTCTTGGGCTCGAGGACGAGACGGACTTCCTCAGCGCTTTCGTCCCGCACATCCCCGAGCAGCGGCAACTTCTTTTCCGTCATCAGGTCGGCGATTTTTTCGACCAACTTCGCCTTCTGGACCTGATAGGGAATTTCGGTCACGACGATCTGATAGCCGCCGCGACCGGTCTCCTCCTTTTCCCACTTCGCACGTAACCGCATCCCGCCGCGACCGGTCCGATACGCCTCCAAGATACTCTCGCGCGGCTCCACGATAACACCGCCCGTCGGGAAATCCGGCCCCGGCACGAACTCGACAAGCTTCTCGACGCTGGAATTGGGATGCTTGATGAGATGGAGCAGCGCTGCACACAATTCATCGACATTGTGCGGCGGAATGTTGGTCGCCATACCAACAGCAATACCAGACGAGCCATTGGCGAGCAGATTGGGAAACGCGGCCGGAAGAACCACCGGTTCCTCGTCCTCGGCGTTGAACGTCGGGCGAAAATCGACGGCGTTCTCGTCGAGCCCCTCCAGCAGGTCCATGGCCACTTGCGTGAGCCGGGACTCAGTGTAGCGGTAGGCTGCCGCCCCGTCGCCATCGATATTACCGAAATTGCCCTGGCCATCGACGAGCGGATAGCGCTGCGCAAAATCCTGCGCCAGACGCACCATGGCATCATAGACGGCCTGGTCGCCGTGGGGATGGAACTTACCAATGACATCACCGACGACGCGGGCGCACTTCTTGTAGCCGCCCTCCGGGTCGAGACCCAGTTCCCGCATGGCATGCAGGATGCGGCGGTGGACAGGCTTCAAGCCGTCACGGACATCCGGCAGCGCGCGTCCCATGATCGTGGAGAGCGCGTACGTCAGGTAACGCTCCTCGAGTGCGCTCTGGAGATCGACGGGTTCGATGGGGCCAGGGCCCGCGGGGGGAATCGTTTGCTTGCTCATGGGGCTCGATTAGCGAGGAACAGGGTTCGCACTCAAGGATTAAGCGCGACCGGATACACGGTTTCGACTTGCATCCACATTTTTCATGTCTCAGCAAGCGCGAGGTCGCGGGTGGCGCGCGCCACGACGAGTTCCTCATTCGTCGGAATAACCAAGACATCGACCGCAGAGGTGGGTGCGCTGATGCAGCCTGCTCCGCGCGCGTTGGCGTCCCGATCCAGCACAAGACCCGTCCACGCGCTCAATTCGCAAATCCGCTGACGCACGTTTGCCGCGTGCTCTCCGATTCCGCCTGTAAACACCAACACGTCGAGCCCGCCCAGCGCCGCCATCAGTGATCCCAACTCGCGCGCACAGCGGTAGGCAAAAAGATTGAGCGCCTCCCTCGCGCGCGGATCGCTGCTCGCTTCCAACACCCGGGTATCCGCACTCAATCCCGAAACGCCGAGCAACCCCGAGCGCGACCCTAACAGATGCGCGACTTCGTCCGTCGACATACCCTTATGGCGCATGAAATACAGCACAACGCCTGGATCGATTGCTCCCGAGCGCGTGCCCATCATCAAACCATCAAGCGCCGTGAAACCCATCGTTGTCGCTACGCTGCGCCGTTCGCGCATGGCACACATACTGGCCCCGCTGCCCAAATGCGCAACGACCACGCGGGCATCGGCCCGCTCCCGCGCATGTTCTGGAAGCACACTGGCGATGTACGCATACGACAGACCATGAAAACCGTAACGCAGAATGCCCTCGTCTGTCAGTTCGAACGGCAGAGCGAACAATTGCGCGAGACGTGGCTGTGTGCGGTGGAACTCGGTATCGAAGCAAGCAACCTGGATGAGGTCGGGCCAGTGCTGGGACACGGCGCGGATCCCCGCGAGATTGTGCGGCTGGTGATCCGGCGCAAGCGCGACGAACTCGTTCAATCGCGCAACTACGAAATCATCGACTTGGACTGGTGTCGTGAAGTGGGTCCCCCCATGGACGACACGATGACCGGCGGCCACGATGACCACTTCTCGCATCCGAGTTCGCAGGCCATCCAGGAGCCAATGCGTCAGCGCCTCATGTCCATCCAAATCATGCGGAATTTCGAGGTCTACCAGATGTTGCGATGCCGCTCCCGTCACGCTGAAGCCCGGCGATGCGCCGATCGCGCTGATCACGCCACGGCAAAGCACATCCAGTCCCTCGGCCGAATAAAGCGCGAATTTGAGACTGGAGGATCCCAGATTGAGAACGAGGATCGCGGACCTCATAGGTTTGCGTGTCCCGCATGATGCACGACGAGTTGAGCGAGAGCACAGGAGGCCTGTCTGGCGAGGGCGCCATCGGCTCTGCTCGTCAAGATGATAGGCACACGCGCTCCCATCACTATGCCGGCCGCATCGGCGCCGGCCAAATAGATGAGCTGTTTGGCGATCATGTTGCCGGCCTCCAGATCCGGAGCGACCAGGATGTCCGCGTCGCCCGCGACGGCCGATTGAATAGCCTTCGTTGAGGCCGCTTCGCGCGAAACCACACTATCGAAAGCCAGCGGACCATCGATCACACCCCCCGTGATCTGACCGCGCTCGGCCATTTTGCAGAGTGCGGCGGCTTCGATGGTCGATTTGATCTTCGGCTGCACCGTCTCCACGGCAGACAGGATCGCCACCTTCGGCCGACGAATGCCCAGCGCATGCACCAGATCAATCGCATTCTGGACAATGTCGCGCTTGGTATCCAGATCGGGATAGATGTTGATGGCGGCATCCGTGATGAACAGTGGCTTGGGATAGTGCGGCACGTCCAAACCGAAAACGTGGCTCATGCGCCGTTCTGTGCGAAGGCCGGTGTCGGATTTCAGCACTTCCCCCATCAATTCATCCGTGTGGAGCGCGCCCTTCATCAACGCCTCGACGCGGCCCTCGCGCGCCAAGGCAACCGCGCGCGCCGCCGCGGCAT
>JAKALI010000264.1 GCA_021813195.1 Pseudomonadota bacterium | reverse complement strand
CGCAGCCGGTAGGCTTCGGTTGCGCGTGCGAAGTTACGGTTAAACCAGGCCGACAAGATGCCATGCTGATGACCCTCCCCGCGCGCCGGAGGCCTCAGCAGATTTGCGCACAGCGTCGGCGTCAGGATCAGCGCGACCAGAATCGACAGCACCATCGCCGACACGATCGTGATCGAAAACTGCCGGTAGATCACGCCGGTCGAACCGCCGAAGAACGCCATGGGCAAGAATACGGCCGACAACACCATGGCGATGCCGACCAGTGCGCCGCTGATCTCGTCCATCGACTTGCGCGTAGCCTCGCGCGGACCGAGCCCTTCCTCCCGCATGATGCGCTCGACGTTCTCGACGACGACGATGGCGTCGTCCACAAGCAGGCCGATTGCCAGCACCAGTGCGAACATCGTCAGCACGTTGATCGAATACCCGGCGGCGGCTAACACCCCGAACGTGCCCAACAGCACCACCGGAATAGTAACGGCCGGAATCAAAGTCGCCTGCCACGTCTGCAGGAACACGAACATGACGACCACCACCAGCGTGATGGCTTCCAGCAGGGTTATGATCACTTCGTGAATCGACTGCCGCACGAAGGTCGTCGTGTCGACAGGATAGGCGACCTCCAGTCCCGGCGGCATGTCAGCCGTCAGTTGTGTAACGCGCGCCTTGACGGCATCGGATGTGGTCAGGGCGTTCGCACCGGGCGCGAGCTGGATGGCAATGCCTGCGGCCGGATAGCCGTCGTAGCGGGTGACGACACCGTAGCTTTCCGCTCCCAACTCGACCGTCGCGACGTCGCTTAGCCGGACGGTGGCGCCGCTGGTCTGCGTCTTGAGGATGATGTTGCGGAACTGTGCGGGCGTGTGCAGGCGCGATTCCGCCGTGACGCCGGCGTTGAGTTCCTGGCCCTTGATCGAGGGTTGGCCGCCCACCTCGCCGGCCGCGACCTGCGTGTTCTGCGCCTCGATCGCGGCCTTCACGTCGTCCGGCGTCAGCTGGTAATTGCGCAGCTTGAACGGATCGAGCCAGATGCGCATGGCGTACTCCGACCCAAATACGTGTACGTCTCCGACGCCCTGCACCCGCGCCAACGGATCCTGCAGCGTGCTCGCAAGGTAGTCGGATATGTCGACGTTGGTGTACCGCCCGGTTCTGCTGTAGATTGCCACCACCATCAAGAAATCGGTGCGCGACTTCGTCACCGTGACGCCGAGCTGCGTCACTTCCTGCGGCAGCAACGGCAACGCCTGCTGCAGCTTGTTCTGCACCTGCACCTGTGCGATGTCAGCGTCGGTACCCGGAGCAAACGTGACGGTAATGGTGACGCTGCCCGACGAATCGCTGGACGAAGAGAAATAGAGCAGATTGTCGATTCCGGTCAGTTGCTCTTCGATCACCTGCGTAACCGAGTTTTCCAGCGTCTGCGCCGACGCGCCGGGATAGGTCGCGTGGATGTTGATCGACGGCGGGGCGATCTCGGGATATTGTTCGATCGGGAGAGTCTCGACGCCCAGGGCGCCCGCGAGCATGACGGCGATTGCAATGACGATCGCGAAGACCGGCCTGTCAATGAAGAAGCGGGACATGGACGATCTCAGCGCCCCGTCGCAGACGTCGAGGCTGTCTTCGGCGCTTTGCCGACCAAAACCTGTATTGGACGGACCCTCGTGCCAGGCCGCACCTTCTGCGTGCCCTCGACGATGATCCGGTCGCCATCCTTAAGCCCCGAGGTCACGAGCCACTTGTTGCCGATCGCACGCGCGACATTGAGGTCGCGCAGCTCTACCTTGTCATCCTTGCCGACGACCCAGGCTGTCGGCTCATTCTTGACGTTACGCAACACGCCCTGCTGCGGTACCAGCAACGCATGGGGGTCGACTCCCTCAACGACGGTCGCCAGTACATACAGGCCGGGTAGCAGCAGGTGATCCGGATTGGGAAACAGCGCGCGCAGCGTCACTGCGCCGGTGCCGGGATCAACCGTGACGTCGGCAAATTGCAGTTTGCCCTTCAGCGGGTAGTGGGATCCATCCGGCAGGGTCAGTGAGACCTCGGCCGTGGCCGGCGTATTCCCCTCTACGCTGCCGCGCGCGATCTCCTGCCGCAGGGCGAGCAGCTGCGTGCTCGACTGCGCGATGTCGACATACATGGGATCGAGCGTCTGCACCGTAGTAAGCGCCGTCGTCTGATCCGCGGTGACCAGCGCGCCCCTGGTGACCGCGGATATGCCGCTCCGGCCGCCGATTGGCGCGGTCACCTTTGTGTAGTTGAGGTTGATGCGGGCAGTCTCGAGGTTTGCCTGCTGCTGCTGGACGGCCGCCTGCGCCTGTCCAAATGCGGCTTCGGCGGCGGCGTAGTCCTGCCGGCTGATCGCGTTGGTGGTGACGAGCCGCCCATCCCGCTCGGCCAGGGCCTTTGCGCTCATCAAATTGGCATGGGCACTAGCCAACGCCGCTTTCGCGTTGTCGACGGCCGCCTGATAGAGCGTGGGGTCGATCTGGTATAGCGTCTGGCCAGCCTTAACTTCGCTGCCCTGCGCGAACAGCACATCCCGAATGATACCATTGACCTGCGGGCGCACGTCGGAAATGGCGAAGGGATTGGTGCGGCCGGGAAGCTCGGTTGTCAGAGTGACCGGCGCGGCGTGGATTGTCACCACTCCCACTTCGAGCGGCGGTCCATGCGCACTCTTGTGAGCGTTCTGATCTCCACATCCGCTCAGCAGCGTCGCGAGTGCCACCGCAGACACCACCCAAATAGATTTAAGAAATTGCACAAGCCCTCCCGGAACCGGAATGCCTTTTAGGGCGAGGGCCGGACTCCGCCGGAGACGAGGTCAAAACATGAAACCTCCCTCGACGGAAAACCTGTTCCCGAATTGCATGCGTTTCCGCTGTAGTGAATCTGAGTTGGCTTTCTCCGTCCTGCTCCCCGGGCCTAACGCGATTGATGCCGCGATTGTTCCCCCAACCGCCATCCCCTCGCGACAATATTGGTCCGACCGATCTTTTGATGTACCAGGCGATTTGGGAGGCTAATGGTCAGCTAGACCGGACAGAGCGCGACCAGCACAACGAACATTCATGACCGTGGCTGGAATTCCTGAGCAAAATGACGACTCAATTCGCGATGCAATGTTTCAAGCCCTCGGGTTCAATTACGGTGTGTCAACGCGCAAAACAAGACGACGCTCGAAGACGTTGTCGAGAACCTTTGGGAGCGATCGGTCATCGGGTCCTTGCTGCGGCTCTCGCAGGATGGCGGCCCGGAGGCGATGGGAAGCGACACGAACGTCATCGCCTTTCCAGACCGCAAATCCGCCTGACCTTCACGATCAGGACCGGAGCGATCCACATCAATTTTTCGGCGACGAAGACCTGATCAGATTCTTTGCTCTCGACCTGCCATTCCAGATTACTGAATCCCGTCAACAGCCTGGGATGGAGCATTATCTAGGGAACCGCTGCTCTAATCGCACCTTTAATCTCGCCTCTTACTTTCTTCTTTCCGAAACCGCACGCCCTCGCCCGAATGTTCTGACGCCGCGAAGAACTCAACGCCGTAGGAGTCTTCAAGAACGCGCTGAAGCTGTTGCAGGACTTTTAAACGCCGGGGGTCCATTCGGTCGCTTTCATCCGTTTCGATCTTCACGATTGTCTGTCGAGCAACCCCAGCCTTTTCGGCGAGTGCCGCCTGATCGATTCCAAGTAATCCGCGGGCCGCTCTGATGAGACGAGGCGAGGGCCACATTTGGGGTTCATCTACCATGCGTTAAGCATACTAGCGATTTCGGAGTCTTTTTGTAAGCGAAATGATTGCAATTTCACGCTCTCGCCTATATTTCACGTACTTAAAGTCATCGAAATAAGGACGCTCCGCATGGACTACAACAGGTACATCAGCAGCCACCACTGGCGGCATAACCCCGCCCGCCTGGCTGAACTTGAGGCGTCTGGCTTTCGCTGTCGGGTCTGCAACGACGACGGTGAAGGCGAAGGTGGCGTCATCGAGGTGCACCATCGCACCTACGCACGACTCGGCCATGAACAGCCGGGCGATCTCACGGCGCTTTGCAGCACCTGTCACCGCGTCGTGACCGATCATCTGCGCCGAATTCGCTTCGAACAGCGCACGCCGGCATACGCAAACATCCGCGTCGCGCTGGACAACCCCTCCCCGCTTTTCGATCCGACGGTCAAGGAGGCGATCTAATGCAAGCCGAACCCCTGCGCGTTCGCCTGAGCGGGGAACGCCCCCTCCTGATGCATAGCTCCCGGCTTGCCGACCCGCTCGACCCGATCACGGTCGAGCTGGATCGCCTGACGCGCAAGCGTGACAAGACGAGCGCTGATCATGAGCAAGTTGCCCGCGTCGAATGGCATGGTGGTCTTTGGCTACGCGACAACAAGCCGTGCATCCCCGCCGAAGCCATCGAGTCGGCGTTTGTCGCCGCGTCCAAGACGCGTCGCAAGGGAAAGCAGGCGAAGGCCGGTTTTTCATGCGCAGTCTCGCCGTTCCTTGAATACGACGGCCCGACGGATTTGTCCTCGTTGTGGGATGACAAGGCATTCCGGTTCCGCTTTCCGGTGACGGTGAACAACGCGAAGGTGATCCGCACGCGGCCGCGCTTCACCAACTGGCATGTGACCGTCGACGTTGAATTTCTGCCGAGCCTTCTGAACCGCAAAGACGTACTCGAAATCTTCGAGATCGCCGGCTTCCGCGAAGGCCTGGGCGACTGGCGTCCGAAGTTTGGAAAGTTCTCCGTGAAGTATCTCGCATAGTCGCGGCGCGACGTGGCGGGGCGTGCCCCGGCGAGGCATGGCGCGGCCCGGTGTGGCAAGGCGAGAGCCCCTGACAAGGGCTGCTCCTTCACAATTTTCATCTCGCACAACGCCCCGCTGAGGGAGCGTCGCAGAGGATTTTGCAATGCGTATGAAAGCGAAAGACAGGGTCGAGGCAACTCGTAAAGGACAGATACTCGACCTTGGAGATCGGAGTAGTCGGGCCGACGCTGTAACGGCATCGGCCCGTTGGGGGGCGTCGTCCTGGCCCTTCAGTCCGCAGGATGTCACCCCGCTCGAATGGTGGAGGGCCATGCCGGCGGATCATCTCGGTGATGCCCAGCACCGGACCCTCGGTGGGATCCTCGAAAAGGTTTGCCTGATGCAGGATCGTCGGTGGCTTTCCGCCATGCGTGGCGACGCCGCGGCCAGCGTCGCGGTCGCCATCAATACCGTCCCCATCCGCCTGATCACCCTTGAGGTCGATCTGGCGATGACGGTGTTGATGTTCCATGCGCTCGACAGCAGCAGCGGCGCAGCACTGGTCTTGGCGCATATTCTGCGCCGCGCGCCCTTGGATCATCCCTTTGCCGAGGAACTGTCGGTCTCTTGGCTGACGCTGAATCTTCGCCGCGCCCTTTACGGGGGGAGGCATCCCGCCAAGACGCACTCAAAATCGATCTTCTCCACTGCTGCTTTACGGGATCCCGCGCGGCCCTCATCCAACGAGGGGATGTGAGATGAGGCTCCAGATCTTCAGCGATCTTCACGCCGACGTGGCGCCGATCAAGCCGATCACGGTGGCGCCGGACGTCGATGCCGTCGTCGTCTCCGGCGACACCTGCGAAGGCGCTGAGAGAGCCTTTGCCTCGTTCCGCCAAATCGTGCCGATGCAGGTGCCGATCGTCGCAGTGCTGGGCAACCACGAGTACTACCGCCGGTGTCTGCCGGATGAACTCGCCCAGGCCCGCGCCGTGGCGCCACTCTATGGCGTTCACCTGCTGGAAAACGACTGCATCTTCCTCGACGGCGTGCGCTTCGTCGGCGCCACCTTATGGACCGACTACGTGCTTTACGGCGAGGCTAGCTTGCCTCTGGCCATGCAGGCGGCACGTGAGGGGCTCAACGATCACCGCCGTATTTCCTGGCAGAAGCAGCCGGAATGGCAGCGCTTCCGTCCGCAGGAAGCTCAGCTCTTGCACCGGCATTCGCGCGCGCTCATCGAAACCGAGTTGGCCAAGCCGCACGACGGCCCTACCGTTGTGGTGACACACCATGCCCCCCACCCCCGTTCGCTGCATCCGCGCTACGCCGCCGATCTCCTGTCAGCCGCCTTCGTCTCAGATCTGACGGCGGTGATCGACGCCGGCAGGCCCGCGTT
>JAKALI010000007.1 GCA_021813195.1 Pseudomonadota bacterium | reverse complement strand
GTCGCAATGCCTGCGGGACAGCAATTTTGAGGGCAACCAGACGTCCCACGAACGTCCATTGCAGCTCAAGCGATTGCAAGTCTGTGGTTCTGGCACCCATGGGCGTAATTCCATTCCGCCCATAAGACCCCAACAATCTCTATTCGCTCGTCAGCGTGCGTGGGACCTAGCGCGCCCCTTACGGCAACGCATTCCCCCGCGATGACCGGCTGTTCGCCGTGATCGAAGAGAAATGGTGCCCAGGGCCGGAATCGAACCAGCGACACTGCGATTTTCAGTCGCATGCTCTACCAACTGAGCTACCTGGGCGGAACCGCTGAGCCCGGATTGGACCAGCAGAGAGCGCGTCTTATAGGTCCTCGTCACTCGACTGTCCAGCGCGCACCGTACCCCGCGGCAACCCCTGCAAATCCGCGGCCTTCCCACCACCCGGCGCGTCGGGATTCACCGTTCCTCTGAAGGTTCGTCGGGGCGCAAATTGCTGTCGTCGGCCGCTTCCAACGGACTACCGGCGATGACGTACCGACCACCGAGCCAACGCGCCAGATCGATATCGGCACACCGACGCGAGCAAAACGGCCGGTGCGACAGCACGGCCTGAGCCCCGCATGTCGGGCATCGCTCCCCTGCTGGGCGATCAGATCCCCCGGCTTTCGAATGTTCGACGTCTTTGCCCATCTTGGACACAAACTCACCAACTCAATCGCGATCAGCCTCCGCCGCGCGCACCCAATTGAAATGAATCGGGAATCCCTCGCTGAGCAGCATGGCCACGACTTCGGTCACCGGCAGGCCGACCACGTTGGTGTAGGACCCAGATATCTTCTGCACGAACGAGCCCGCTAGACCCTGAATGGCGTATCCGCCGGCCTTGTCGCGCCACTCGCGCGATGCGACATAGGCTTCGATCTCCGAGCGCGTCAGATATTTGAATCGAACCTTGGTATCGACGATCTTGGTGCGCACCTTGTCCTGGGGCGAGATGAGGCAAACACCGGTCAGCACGCGGTGCGAACGACCCGACAAGCGGCTTAAATACTCCACCGCCTCCTCGATGGTGCGCGGCTTGCCAAGAACGCGCCGGTGGATGGCCACAACCGTGTCAGCCGCCAACACATACGCGTCGGCGACATCTTTGTCGTTGGCGATCTGATCGCGCGCTGCTTCTGCCTTCGCACGCGCCAGCCGGGTAACGAGCCCACGCGGCATCTCGCCGGCTTTCGGCGTCTCGTCAATCGACGCCGGCCGCAACGCATCGGGCTTGATGCCAACCTGGCCAAGCAATGTGAGGCGCCGAGGGCTCGCGCTGGCCAGTACGAGTTTGGGCTGCGGGGCCACGATGAGGTCGCGCGGGGCCGATCTGGCCAATTCTTTGCGTAAGGTTTCCCGGCGCGGGTTATCTGTCCGTGAAAGCACGGAAAATATGGCCGATTTGGCGAGCGTCATGGAACGTCCGTTACTCGTTCGTCCTGTCACCAAAGGATATAGCGTAATAGGAACGCGGCCGCCATGCCAGTATGCTGCCGTCGCTGCGCCGATCGCCCCGACACCGATGAATTCTGCACGTTTCGCTGCAGGCCATTGCATCGCAGCTGCGAACGGACATTAAAATCGCCGGCTACGGAGGCCCCTCATGTCGCTGAAGGATGTACTCGCAGAAATGCTGGGACGCACGGCTCTGTTCGGCCCACTCGAAGCCGACGAACGCCGCACGATTGCCCAGGAGATGCGGGAGGTGCAGTACGCCGCTGGACAGATCGTGTTCGGCCGCGGCGATCCGGGCCGCGAGATCTACCTCGTCAGTGAGGGCCGGGTGAGGCTGTCGGTCCTGACACCTGAGGGTCGGGAGCTGTCGTTCGCCCACGCTGAAGCCGGACAAATCTTCGGGGAAATTGCCGTGCTGGATGGCGGCCTACGCACTGCCGACGCGACGGCGGTGACAAAGGTGTTGGCGCACACGCTCTCCAAGGCCGCTCTCGTTCGCCTGATCGAATCGCGGCCATTGGTGCGCCAGTCGGTGATCAGCTTTCTGTGCGCACGCGTGCGGGAAGCTGATCAGCAATTGGAAGGTATTGCGCTCTATCCCATCGAAGTGCGCTTAGCGCGCTTCTTCCTTGCCGCGGCACGGCAAAAGGCCGGGGCCGATGCAAGCGGCCGTGTCGTCATCGAGCTGCCGATCTCGCAAAGCGAACTCGCCCTGCTCATCGGCGCAAGCCGTCCCAAGGTCAATGCCGCGCTGGCCCTGCTCGAAGATCAAGGCGCCATTACCCGCGGTGCCAGGACGTTCACCTGTCATATGGAGGAATTGCAGACGATGGCGGGCGAGGCGTGAGGACCTCACGTCAAGCGTTGCCACCCTATGCTGGCTGCCGTTGCTGACAAGGACCGCAGAGGATGCAAGCCGAACACCAATCCGCACTGCGCCGAATCTCCGTTGGCATCGCGAGCGTCGGCGAGCTTCCGAGCCTCCGGCGTCTCGGACGCACCATCACGTGGCTCGCCGAAGCGGGCACCTCGGGCTATGCTCCCGAGGTCAAGCGCCGGCTGATGATACTCAACCTGATCGCCTATCTCATCGTCGCCTCGACCCTCGTCTACGCGCTGCAGCACTCGTTCATCGACTATGAGAAATACAAACCCATTGTGTGGATTAATCTCGGCTTGGTGGTCGCGGCGGCCGCAGTGCCATTCGCCCATCGCGTCAACGATGTGGCCGGAGCACTCCTGATCGTCATCGCAGAATGGATCGCTTTATTCGAGTTTGCGAAATATCTGGGTCACGAATCCGGTGTGCATCTGCAGTATTTTGTCGGCGCCGCAGCTCCCTTCGTCGTCTTCGGGCTGAAGCGGCTGTGGCTGATTGTGCCGATCATCGTGTCCGGTCTTACCCTCCATTTGGCGTCGTGGTTCTGGTATCCTAAGGCCCTTGCCTTGATCGATGCGGAGCCGCAGGTCATCAACTCGATATATGTCCAGGCCGCTATTACGACCGCGGGCCTGATCGCCGCGTCCGTTTATTATGCGTTTCGGCTGGTCGAAAGTGCAAAGGCGGAAACCGACACGCTCTTGCGCAATATTTTGCCCGATGCGGTCGTCGAACGCTTGAAGGCGCGGCCGCACGACGCGATCGCCGATCAGTTTGAGGAGGCTTCGGTTCTCTTTGCCGACATATCAGGCTTTGTTTCGCTCGCCCGTAACCTTGGCGCGTCCGCGACGGTGACGCTCTTGAATGAAATCGTAACCGCGTTTGACTACTTAGCCGAAAAACATGGTGTCGAGAAAATCAAGACCATCGGTGACGCCTACATGGTCGCCGCCGGCATTCCTGAACCGACACCTGATCACCTTGAGCGGCTGGCGAACATGGCGCTGGATATGCAGCGCGTGCTAACTGAGATCGCCAACGACAAGGGCCTTGCGCTGTCGATGCGGATGGGACTGGCCTCGGGACCTGTGATGGCCGGTGTCATCGGACGCCAAAAATTTACATACGACGTCTGGGGTGACGCGGTCAATCTCGCCGCGCGACTAGAAAATCTGTCGGCGCCGGGCCGCATCCTCATCTGTCCGACATGCAAACAGCGCCTATCATCGCGTTTTGTGTTCCAAAGCCGCGGCGCGATCGACATCAAAGGCGTGGGCCCGCGCGAGACGTGGTATTTGATTTCAGCACTTGCATAACGTCGAAGCGCAATCTCCGCATCGCTTGCCGGTCACAGCACGTGATCGCGAGACTAGGGCACTGTCGAACCCTTCAATATCCGAACGATCGGCTCAGCGCCAGCAACGTGGAAAGGTTTCGCTATCCCGCGACAGCTTCAGCAGCTCGCCTGTCCCGCGCCTCGCGCCGCGATTGCAGCTTGGTCGTGTAAGAGGCAATCAACACACCCACAGTGACGAACGCGATCATGATTGTCGAAATGGCATTGATCTCGGGTGTCACACCCAGACGCACCTGGGAATAGATGCGCATCGGCAGCGTGGTTGCGCCGGGTCCGGTCGTGAAACTTGCGATGACGAGATCATCGAGCGAGAGGGTAAAGGCCAAGAGCCATGCTGAAATGACTGAAGGGGCGATGATCGGCAACGTAACTTGGAAAAACGTGCCGACGGGTGACGCGCCGAGGTCCATTGCCGCCTCTTCCACCGATTGATCAAAATCCGTCAACCGCGCTTGCACGACGACAGCCGCAAAGCACATCGTGAAGGTCGCGTGCGCGAGCACAATGGTCCAGAACCCGCGATCGAAGTTGATGGCGACGAACAACAACAGCAGCGACAGGCCCGTAATCACTTCCGGCATGACGAGGGGAGCGAATACCATACCCGAAAAGAGCGTCCGACCGGGGAAGCGTCCCATGCGAACCAGAACAAGTGCCGCCAGCGTGCCGAGCACCGTGGCCATGGTTGCCGTCACGAACGCTACGCGCAGGGTGACCCACGCTGCGTCAATCAATTGTTCGTTCTGCAGCAGCCCTTCATACCAGCGCGTCGAGAACCCGCCCCAGACCGTGACGAGGCGCGAGTCATTGAAGGAATAGATGACCAGCAGAAGGATCGGAATGTAGAGGAACGCAAAGCCGAGCGTCAGCGACGTTGCGTTGAACCAGGAAAAACGGCTGTTCATCGTGCAGCCTCCCGCTGACGCTGCTGAGCCCACTGGAAGATGACGATCGGCACGATGAGCACCAAGAGCAGCACAACGGCCACCGCCGAAGAGACCGGCCAATCACGATTGTTGAAAAACTCGTTCCACAGAACTTTTCCAATCATGAGCGTGTCCGAGCCACCCAAGAGATCGGGAATGACAAACTCGCCGACCGCCGGAATGAAGACGAGAAAGCATCCCGCGACGACCCCGGGGATCGAAAGCGGGAAAGTCACCTGCCAGAATGATTTCCATGGTGGGCAGCCAAGATCTTCGGCGGCTTCCAGAAGCCGTTGGTCGATCTTCTCGAGACTGGCGTAGAGCGGCAGAACCATGAACGGCAGATAGGAGTAGACGATGCCGATGTAGACTGCCGTGTTGGTGTTCATGATTGTGAGCGGCTCTGAGATGAGACCTAAGTTCATCAGGAACAGATTGAGCAGCCCTTCCTGCTTCAGAATACCGATCCAGGCATAGACGCGAATGAGGAACGACGTCCAAAACGGCAGAATGACGAGCATGAGGAGTGTCGGTTGCCACTCGCGAGGCGCGCGCGCCATGCCGTAGGCAAGTGGATAGGCGATGAGCAGCGTCAGAAACGTGGCGATCGCCGCGATCCGTACACTGGAAAAATACGCATCCGTGTAAAGCCGGTCCGAGGCGATGAAGCCGTAATTTTCAAAATCAAACTCGGCAAAAGACTCTTTGAAGGCTTCCCAGCCAGCGCTCAGATCGAACACTGGCACGTAAGGAGGAATGGCCGTTGCGGTGTCAGAAAGTGAAATTTTGAAAACGATCAGGAATGGAACCAGAAAGAAAATCAGGAGCCAGAGATACGGTACAGCGATGACGAGCCAACGTCGCATGGGGACGATCCACTGAAAACTAAAGCGCGATACGCATGAAGTTTCTTTCTTCTCTCAGATGTGTGCAGGCTCTCATACGGTGAGCACGACGCCAGCATCATCGGGCCATTCCAGCCAAACGTTGTCTTCCCAGCTAATCGGTCGTTCCACCGTATGGGTGGCGTTGGTTCGTAGCGCCGTTACGCGCTGCCCCCAACTGGTCTTCACGTGATAGTGCGAGATCGAGCCCAAATAACCGACGTCGTCCACCTTCCCGGCAATGACGTTCGACGCACCAGCAGGCTTCTCCAAGCCGATGCGGATCTTTTCAGGACGAATGGCAAGCCACACCTGTTGACCGAGACTGAGACCGTCAGGGGCCAACCCCTTAAACCGCGCCGCGCTCGATACATGCTCAATCTCGGCCATGCCGCCGGACAATGCGGTGACCTTTCCCTCGAGCAT
Source organism: Pseudomonadota bacterium (assembly GCA_021813195.1). Next base: position 22,249 of record JAKALI010000007.1, on the reverse strand, counting down.
ATTCACCTCGCCGATGAATTGCGCCACATATCTCGACTGAGGCGCTTCATAGATTTCGCCGGGTGTCGAGACCTGCATCAGTACGCCGTGGTTCATGACGGCGATGCGGCTTGCAACCGTCATCGCTTCTTCCTGGTCATGGGTGACGATGATGAACGTGGTGCCCGTCGTCTCCTGAATGCGCATCAACTCGAATTGTGCCTGATTGCGCAACTTCTTGTCGAGCGCGCCCAAGGGCTCATCAAGCAACATGATGCGAGGCTTCTTTGCGATCGCACGCGCAAGGGCAACCCGCTGTTGTTGACCGCCCGATAGCTGATGCGGTTTGCGCTTGGCGAATTTACCAAGCTCAACGAGCGCCATGGCCTCGTTGACGCGTTGTTCGATTTGGTCGGCGGGCATACCCTCCTGCCGCAACCCGAACCCGATGTTGCGCTCCACCGTCATGTGCGGAAACAGCGCGTAGGACTGAAACATCATATTGATGAACGGCCGCTCGTATGGGGCGAGATCCGTCACATCCTGCCCATCCACGAGCACCCGGCCTTCCGTAGGCTTCTCGAAACCGGCGAGCATGCGAAGAAGTGTGGTTTTGCCGCAACCTGACGGCCCGAGTAGAGCAAAAAATTCGCGCTCGAAGATATCGAGCGTCACATTGTTGACAGCAACGAAATCACCGAAACGTTTGGTGACATTCTCGAACCGCACGATCGGCTTTTTGCCTGGTTCCTTCCAGGGCGCGAACCCCGACTGAGGCGCTGCGGTTCGGATGCCGTTGCGATTTGGCACAGGTTGTTTTTGCGCAGTCGCCGCCGCTCCGCTCATGGAGTTCCTCGCGTTGTTCTCGACCGTTCAGAGTTGTTGGCAGAAACCTTCTGCCGCAATTTCAAAAATTGCAAGGAGCCGGACGGGACGCGCGCGGCTCCTTGTGTCCATCTCAGCGCTTACCCCTCAAGATTGCCGTCCACTGACGCGTGACGAAACGTTGCGTCTTGGAATCGTAGGCGAGCTTGACGAACAGATTGTCCATCGTCGCTTTGTCGGGGTAGACGGCCGGATCCTCGAGCACTTCCTTATCGATAAACTGTTGAGAAGCTTTGTTGCCGTTGGCGAACTTCACAAAGTTCGTTGCCTTGGCGATCACCTCAGGGCGCTGGAGATAATTCAGAAATTCGTGGGCTTCCTCGATGTTCTTAGCATCCTTTGGAATGGCCATCTGATCAAACCAGATCATCGCTCCTTCTTTGGGCACAGAATACTTGATCACGTGGCCATTCTTCGCCTCCACCGCGCGATCGTGGGCCTGCAAAATATCTCCTGACCAACCGACAGCGATACAAATGTCGCCATTCGCCAAGGCATTGATGTACTTGGACGAGTGGAACTTTCGCACGTTTGGCCGAACGCTCATAAGCAGATCAGCCGCTTTCTGAATCTCCGCCTGATCCTTGGTGTTGGGATCGATACCGAGATACTTCAGCGCCGAGGGAATGATGTCGTCAGAGCTGTCGAGCATGAAGATGCCGCAGTCCTTGAACTTCGCGGCGATCTCGGGCTTAAACACAAGATCCCAGGAGTCGACCGGCGCGTCAGCCATGCGCTCCTTCACCTTGCCTTCGTTGTAGCCGATGCCGACGGTCCCCCACATGTAATTGACGGAGTACTCATTGCCAGGATCATAAATCGCCGTGCGGGTTGAGATTTCGTCCCACATGTTGCTCAGGTTTGGGATCTTCGACTTATCGAGCTTGAGAAAAACGCCAGCCTGAATCTGTCGCGACAAGAACGAGCCCGTCGGGACCACGATGTCATAGCCAGTTTTACCCGCCAGCAGTTTCGTCTCCAAAACCTCGTTGCTGTCAAAGACGTCGTAGACGACTTTAATGCCGGTCTCCTTGGTGAAGTCTTCCAGGATCGACTCGTCGATGTAGTCCGACCAGTTGTAGACGCGCACGGTGCGCTGCTGCGCGAGCGCGGACGATGCAACCGCGAAGACGGCGGCCGAAGCAACGGCTCCTACAAGAAGCCGAAACGCGGAATTCGTTGCCATTCGATGGCCTCCTCAAGTACATGGCAAACTCGTGCAGCTCCGCCGATCAGGTTCCGAGCGCTCCCGAACGCATCTGCGACACGGCCCCATTGTGATCACAAAATGACGGCGCTACAAGCATATCGTTTGTACAAATTGCCTGCGGTTGCGGCAGGGAGAGTGCCGGAAGAAATTGATGCGCCGCACAACGAGCGGGAGATCGTCGTGGGTCGTGGCATCGCTCGGACTGGCAGTCTCTCAATCGCACTTGCTCGGATTGGCGACAGGCGGCATCGATAAGGTTTGACGTCGAACCCATGAGGCGCGCAGCACACAACACTCTCTCGCCGCAGCCAGCTCGCTCGCCGCAGCCAGCTCGCGATCCTGCGGGTGACATTGGACTGCGCACCCACGAGGAAGTTTACCGACGTCTGCGCGAACAGATCCTTTATGGTGGCATTCGCCCCGGTTCAGCGGTCACCCTGCGCGGGCTCGCCGTCTCCCTTGGCGTGAGCCCGATGCCGGTCCGCGAGGCCGTGCGCCGCTTGATCGCCGAGCGCGCGCTGACGCTCCAAGATAACCGGCGCGTGCTCGTGCCACCGATGTCACGCGAGAAATTCGAGCAGATCCTGTTTGCCCGCCGCGCCATCGAGCCCGAGCTTGCAGCCCGCGCCTTGGCTCATCTCACACTCTCCGACATCACTGCCATTGAGGCGATCGACGCTCAGATCGACCGGGCCATGAGAAGCGGTGACATCGAGAGTTATATGCGCTGCAATACTGAGTTCCATTTCGCGATTTACCAACGCGCCAAGGCCGCCACGCTGCTGGGTCTTGTGGAAAGCGTGTGGCTGCAATTCGGACCTTTCATGCGCATGGCGTACGGCCGTATCGGGACTTCGACCATCGAAGATCACCACGAATACGCCCTCGACGCCATGCGCAGGAGCGATGTTGCCGCTTTGCGCGCGGCGATCGATGCCGATATCGCTCAGGGCATGGCGTTCATCGGCGAAGCCGTACTCGGACGGCAAGGTTAAGTGTGAGAAGTCGAGCGAGCCTGCACTGACCCTGGTCCGCTCGCACTATCGCCGCCTTGAGTTCGATCCCAGTTTGTGATCACATTCTGGCGACGTGTCGCCGTCCAGGTGCCCCCTCGTTCGTTCCCACGGGGACCCGAGTGCGCATGACTGCCGGTTTTTCGAGCAAGAGAAGCCACGATCCGTGCCGTGTCCACCCGGCCGCCAGCCCAATGCAGGCAGCGGCCGCTGACGTCGCGGCATCCATCAGGTGTGATCATGAAAGCCTCCAACGAAGCTGCCCAAAACCTTGACCTCCAGAGTGCTGGAGCAACCCCAGAGAGCGTGCGCGCATGGACCCGAGCGCATCGCATCGAGGAGGTGGACTGCGCTGTGCCCGACATTGCCGGCGTCGCGCGCGGCAAGACGATGCCGGTAGAGAAGTTCGTCAAGCTGGAACCGGTGCATCTCCCGATCTCGATCTTCCACCAGACGATCACGGGAGATTATGTCGGCTTCGAAGAGAACGGCGAAGAGCTCTACGCAGAGAGCGACCTGATGATGGTGCCGGATCTCTCGACGATCCGGCCGGCGCCGTGGGCCTCGAGCCCCACGGCCCAAGTGATCCACGATGCGACGTGGCAAAACGGCAAGGCGGTTGAAATTGCGCCGCGCAGCGTCTTGAAACGGGTCGTGGAACTCTATCACAAGGAGGGCTGGGCGCCCGTCGTTGCCCCCGAGTTGGAATTCTATTTGACGAAGACGAACCCCGATCCGGACTATCCCTTGGAGCCGCCGGTGGGACGATCGGGACGCAAGGGGTCAGGCCGACAGTCCTATAGCCTGGGCGCAGTCGATGAGTATGACAAGATCGTCGACGACATCTACGAGTTTGCCGAACTGCAATATCTGAAGATCGACACCATCATCCAAGAAGGCGGGGCAGCCCAGCTCGAGATCAACCTTGTGCATGGCGACCCCGTCAATCTCGCCGACCAGGTCTTCCTCTTCAAGCGCACCATCCGCGAAGCCGCCTTCAAGCACAACTGCTATGCGACCTTCATGGCGAAGCCACTCGAACACCAGCCTGGCAGCGCCATGCACATTCACCAGAGCGTGGTCGATGTCAAAACGGGCAAAAACATTTTCACGGATGCGAAGGGCGAGCCGAGCAAGCTGTTTCATTCCTTCCTCGCCGGCCAGCAGACCTACCTGCCGGCCGCGATGTGTCTGTTTGCCCCGTATGTGAATTCCTATCGCCGCCTGGTCCCGGGTGGCGCAGCACCCATTAACGTCGAATGGGGCCTGGATAATCGCTCAGCGGGCTTGCGCATACCTGTTTCCGGACCCGCCGCCAGGCGCGTCGAAAATCGCCTGCCCGGTTCCGACAGCAATCCCTACCTTGCCATAGCGGCAAGCCTTGCCTGCGGTCTGATCGGGATGAAAAAGAAGCTGGAGCCGCGTCCCGCCGTTGTGGGCAACGCCTATCGCAACGATCATCAATTGCCACGCGGCTTGCTCGAGGCACTACTCGATTTCGAGGAAAGCAAAGAACTACACACCATCCTCGGTGAGCGCTTCTGTCGGGTCTACATGGACATCAAGCGCTCGGAGTTCGAAGAATTCATGCGCGTCATCTCGCCGTGGGAACGCGAACATCTCTTGCTGAGTGTTTGAGCGCAGCCACCCCACCCGACCCCGCATTGCGATGGGAGCACAAGACAAATGACGGAAATCGGCAGACCTCCTCGCCTTCAAGCGGGCCAGGCCCGGGGACGGGGGAAATGACGCAGCCCGTGTCACGCTTGCGGGCTCTGCTTGTCGCCGTTCCGCTGATGGTGATCGCCATATTCGGTTCGAATTTGCTCGGCTTGTGGTCGACGCCTGCGCAAAAGGCCGCGCGCGTCGCCAGACATGAGGCAACCCTGCGCGCGCAGGAAGAGGCCACGCGAGCGGCGAATTCGGCGGCAAACCAACACCCCAACGCGGATGGTCTTTCGAACATCCCAAATTCCGAGGAGCCGTCTGGGGCACCGTCGTGGTTCGAGGACCTCATGGGCCAGCTCGAACGGATCGCAGAACCTCTCGAACCACCCGTGCAACGCAGTCCTACCGAGCCACCGGCATTCGATGCGCCTGTACCCTTGCCCGATCGCCAGACTCCCGCCGTTGCTTTCGATCCAGCAATCGTCGTCGCTCTGCTTGCGAGTGCCAATGTCGCAGACGGCGCGCGCACCTTCCGCCAGTGTCGGGCCTGTCACACGAGCGAGCGTGGCGGAGCGGCCGGCGTGGGCCCCGGTCTGTGGGGCATCGTTGGGCGCCGCAAGGCTGCAAATCCGAATTTCCGCTATTCCCGGTCGCTCACTGCGATTGGGGGCGCGTGGACCGAGCGAGAACTCGCGCTCTATTTGCACAATCCTCGTTCGTATGCGCCCGGTACCAGTATGATGTTCCGCGGTATCGACAATCCGCAGCGCCTGGCAAATGTCATCGCCTATCTCAGCGCGCTTTCGGATACGCCCCCGCCTCGGCCGGACTGAATTGCCGCGTTAATCGGCTAGCCCTGCCAGCGCCTCTCGCTAAGCAACTTCGGCCAATAAACATTTCAGGATTCCATAATCGACGCGACCATCGAGCGCCGCGAAGACGGGCCCGAGCCGCCCACTTTCGACCGTGCCCAGTCGCTCGAAGGCTGACAGCACCTCGTCGATCTCGGAGGGATCAAGTCCAACGACGGCGTGCGCCTCGATCAGACCCGCCTCAATCGCTTCGGCCAGATGGCCATAGACTGTGCTCACGTCCAGTGAACGGCGCGTGGCGATTGTCTGCGCATCAAGACCCTGCAAATGCAGCGCCAGCGTCTGATTGACGGTTGCGGACAGGCGGTTGTTGAGGGCGGGATGTCCGCGATGGGCTGCCAAAACGTCCAGTATGGCCTGCCCATAGCGCGCGATCTTGGAGGTGCCCAGGCCGGTGATGTTCCCCAGCTCCCCGAGGGTCGCAGGCCTCACCTGCACCAGTTCCGCAAGCGTCTTGTCGTGAAAGATGACGTAGGGCGGAAGCTTAGCTGCAGCCGCTAGGCGCTGGCGCAGCTGTTTGAGTGCCTGATACGCAGCGTAATGTTCCGGCGCGATGGCTGGCGCCGCAGCGCCGCGCCGCTCGCGCTTCGATTTGGACACGTGCGCGCTCGCGCGCAGGCGATGCATGAGAAAGGCGGTCTCACCCCGCAGCACCGCACGCGCTGACGGGCACAGCTGCAACGTGCCGCGGCCCTCATCATCGCCTGCCAAATGGCCCGCCGCCACGAGTTGGCGATAGAGCGCGCGCCACGTCGCGGAATCGACATCTTTGCCCACGCCGAACACCGTGAGACGATCATGGCCAGCCCGCGCGATGCGCTCATCTATTTTACCTGTGAGGACGTCAACCAGATAGCCGACGCCATAACGCTGCCCTGTGCGATAGACGGCTGAAAGGGCCTTCTGCGCCAGCACCGTGCCGTCTTCCGTCGCCGGTGGATCAAGGCAGTTGTCGCAGTTGCCGCAAGCGGGGGCTGCGCGTTCCCCAAAATAGGCAAGCAGCGCCTGACGCCGGCACGTCGCCATTTCCGCCAAGCCGATCAACGCATCGAGCTTCTGGCGTTGGATCTGTTTGAAGCTCTCTGAGCCTTCGCTCGCGGCGATCCACTGCCGCAGTTGGATGATGTCTTGCATTCCATAGGCGAGCCAGGCGTTGGCGGGGGCGCCATCTCGGCCGGCCCGACCTGTTTCCTGGTAGTAGGCCTCGATCGTCTTGGGTAAATTGAGGTGAGCGACGAAGCGCACGTCGGGCTTGTCGATCCCCATGCCGAACGCGATGGTAGCGACGACGATGACGCCATCCTCCGCAAGAAAGCGGTGTTGAACCTGGCGGCGCACAGCGGCATCCAGTCCGGCATGGTAAGGGAGGGCCACGCGCCCCTTCCTGTTCAGCCAGGCCGCCGTCTCCTCGACGCCTCTGCGGGAGAGGCAGTAAATGATTCCGGCATCCCCTTGATGCTCGCTTGAAAGGAATTGCCACAGCCTGTCGCGCGCGCTTGCCTGTCCCGTTCCGGCGATGATGTAGCGAATGTTGGGACGATCGAAGCTCGCCACGAAGCGGCGGGCTTGGGTGAGCGCGAGTTCGCTCACAATCTCCTCGCGCGTGCGCTCGTCGGCTGTCGCGGTGAGGGCGATCCGCGGCACGGATGGAAATCGCTGCGCTAGCTGCCTGAGCTGGCGGTATTCCGGTCTGAAGTCATGGCCCCACTGTGACACGCAGTGCGCTTCGTCGATCGCGATGACCGAAAGCGCAATCTCCGACAGAAGGTTGAGCGTGCGCTCCTGCACGAGGCGCTCGGGGGCGACATAGAGCAGATCAAGCGCGCCCGCCGCCACGCGACGCTCGAAGTCCAATTGCTCGGAAAAGCTCAAGGTCGAGTTCAAAAATGCCGCCGCGACGCCCGCTTCCTTTAACGCGTCGACCTGATCCTGCATCAGCGCGACGAGCGGTGAGACGACAATGCCGGTCCCAGGGCGCACGATGGCCGGGATCTGATAGCAGAGCGACTTGCCACCGCCGGTCGGCATGAGCACCAAGGCGTCACCACCTGCGAGTACCGTCTCGATGATGTCGCGCTGATGCGAACGAAAGCTGTGGTAGCCAAACACACGCTCAAGCACGTCGAGCGCCTGAGCCATATCTCCCGTCCGTGGATCGGTATCGCGATGGCGGCGGGCTTTCTTCAGCATCTCAGGCATTGGCTCTCAGGCGATGATCTGGGCAGACAGAAAGGCATCGCGACACTGGCGCGCAGGGAATCCGAACACGAACAACACGTAGCCCCATGACCACCCGCACAGGCCCTAGCGCGATTCCTGCCCCTCGCGACGGCCCTCATTTGCCAAGCCCTGGAAAGCCACAGCATTTAGATCGTAATTTGCGATGGGCGCTGTTGGACAGGCGCCACGATTGGACCGTGCGGCGGGGTGCGGTTGCATGTGCGATGCATTGTTGGCGCGGCCTCATTCAGGCTCAGTTCATGTGGCCACCCGTACATGAGGTCACTATGATTTCAGCAAGGTGGGATCTGGCCCGCCGATCAGCTTGAGGATGAGACGATGTCGATGGTTCGCACCCTTGGACTAGCTGGCGCTGCGATGTTAGCGGCTGGCCTTGCCGCTGCGCCTCAGGCTCACGCCCAAGCCAATTGCGACACATATGCGAAGCTGGCACTCCAGCAGCAGAAGGAAAACGAGGCATTGAAGTGTGGTTTCTCGGGCCCGGAATGGAGTGGTGACCTTAGAGCGCACGTTGGTTGGTGCTCGAGTGTCGGACCTGAGGAGTGGAAGGTCCAACTCCAGAATCGGACCCAACAATTGGCCCAGTGCAAAGCCAGCAAGTGAATTCTCGAAGCAGGCCCAGCGAGACTTTTGACCGCGCATTCTTCGCGATTGTCACGACCTCCCAATCCCATCACCTGCGAAGGCCGCAGCGATTAGCTCCGCTGCGGCCCTTTTTGTGGGTGTTTTTCCGTCACGCCACGTTGCAGATCTGATCATGCCTGTGGCATGCCGTAGGTGTCGGTGGTGTTCCACACTGCTCCAATCGCTGCCTTGAAGGTATCATGACGCGTCTCAGTCTGCTCATTCTGCTCCTCGTGAGCGCTTTCTACATCGCCTGGCCGGCCTATACGGCCCATCGCATATCGGCCGCGCTCGATGCTGGTGATGCCGCGACGCTGGAGCAAAAGATCGATTTTGCGAGTGTGCGCGCCTCCATGCGTCCGGTGGTTGCGGCGAAAATCGACGAAAGCCTCAAAGCCACATTAAAGACGCAAGGAGCCGGCGGCGCACTCGTGCTGGATCAGGTGCGCAAGGAGGCCATGCCAAAGCTCGTTGATGGGGCCTTGGATATGCTGGTCACCCCACAGTCGCTCATCCGCATGCACGCGGAAGGACGCAGCTTGAAAGAAGCGATGGAGGGCGTATCCCAGCAACAGCCGCAGATGAAGCAGCGGATCGGGGACTTGATCGGCGGTATACTCGGCCGCGAAATTCCCGGCCTCGGCAAGCCGTCGGCAGGCGGCCCATCGGGATCACCGGGCCCAGCCACGACTCCCGCGCGAGACAAGCACCCTCTCGGCATCGGCAACGTGAAGTCGCTCGCCTTTGACGGCCCGTTGACCCTTGCCATCGGACTGGCGCGCGATCCCAAAGCTCGGGAGGCGGACGTGACCGCGCAGTTGAGTTTCACCGGGACGGATTGGAAGCTGACCGGCCTCGTACCGCGGTTGTGAAACGCGAGCCCGACGGGCTCACAAACGCGCAGGCGTGCGCCCAAAAATTCAGCATGGGCCGCATTCGCAATGTTGCGGAAAAACAATAAGTTGAAATGAAGGGTTAAAACCTTGCGTGCACAGCGTTTATCATGTTTCAAGTTCGTCTGGTATTCATATAGCCAGTGATGCTTGGTGCAGATGCGCCGCACGGCCCGCTGTGGCAAGACCCGGAGCATGGTTCATTTGAATTGGGGAGTTCTCGCGTGATGCGCCGGGTGGGTGTGGTAGGTCGTTCCATTCGCAGCATGATGGCCGCAACCGCAGCGTTCGGTCTAGCTGCCGGCACCTCTGCTCAAATCGCGCAGTCCGCTCCGCCACCGTCTGTGGCATACGCCGAGGTCACGCCGCCGGAGCCCAGCGGACCGGACTTGGCTCCAAGCCCATCGCTAATTTTGACCGAAAGTAGCCCCCTTCTAACAGCAATCCGCGCCGAGGCGACCGCGCGTGCTGCGCGAGAACCGGCCCCGAAGGAGGGCGAACCGGCCACCATAGCGAGCCATGTTGCGGATTTTTACGGTTCGGACTCCGCGTCGCCGATCTGGGTCGACGACAAGGGCCTCACCAAAAAAGCGCGCGACGTGATAGCGCAACTGACCCGCGCCGGGGACTATGGTCTCGATCCAGCTGCCTTTGCACTCCCGCAGCACGTCCACACAGCATCCACCATCGATGAACTCGCGGCGGCCGAGATCGATGTTACGCTGGCGGCGCTCACCTACGTGACACACGCGCGGGGCGGACGCGTTGATCCCTCGCAGCTGTCCCTCTGGCTCGACATGAGACCCCGGCCGATCGACGTTGATGAGGTCCTTGGCAAATTTTCCCGCGCGCGCGATGCCGCCAGTATTCTTCTCAGTTATCATCCCCAACATCCGCAATTTGAGCTGCTGCGCCGCGCCTACCTCATGGAACGGGGTGATCTCGCGCCTGCGCCTCCTGCGCTCGTTCCTCCAGGCGAACGCATCGCTTCAGGTGAGCGCCACCCCCACGTACGCATCATCCGCGAGCGGCTTGGGCTTCCCGCCAAGTCGGAGGCCAACGCCGATTTGCTCGACCGCACCTTGATGAGCCGCCTTCGTTCGATCGCCTTTGAGGCCGGCCTTGGCCGCAAAACGGGCGTCGACGACGACGTGCGCGCACTCGTCAACCGGATCACGCCGCCGCGGACCGGCCCCCGCAAGGCCCTGCTCGAACGCTATCTCGTCAATCTGGAACGCTGGCGGCACATGCCCGAAGACATGGGCGATTTCCACATTTGGAACAATCTGCCCGAGTTCATGACCCGCGTGGTGCGCGACGGCGAGGTGATCCACCAGGAGCGCATCATCATCGGCAAGGAGACGACGCAGACTCCGGTCTTCTCCGATGAGATGACCCACGTCTATTTTCAGCCTGAATGGGGCGTACCCGAGTCCATCAAGATTCGCACACTTCTGCCACACTTGCGCGGTGGCGATACCGGCGTTCTTGCCCGTCGCAATATGCGCATCAAGGATGGGGAGCGCGTCATCAGCCCATCGCGGTTCAATTGGTCCAAGGTGGACATCCGCAATGTGCCGATCGTGCAGGGACCGGGAAGCGGCAATCCCTTGGGCCAGCTCAAGTTCATGTTCCCCAACAAGCATGACGTCTACATGCACGACACGCCGGATAAGCACCTCTTCAACGCCAGCGCTCGCACCTACAGCGCCGGCTGTATCCGCGTGCGTGATCCACAGCGGTTCGCCGAGGTCATTCTGGGGCAGGTCGACGGCTGGACGGCAAGCGACGTCAGCAATCAGCTCAAAATCAAGACAACGCGCCGCGTCGATTTCAGCGCGCCCGTTCCCGTCCACAATACTTACTTCACCATGTGGGCCGATGCGAACGGTCGGGTGACCGAATTCAAGGATGTCTACGCGCACGACCAGCGCATTACTGAAGCCCTTGCAGGCAAGTCAATCAAGACCATCGCGTCTCGCGACCCGGCCATGGCCCAAAAGCGCCGCAACGATGAACTGCGTCGCAATGTGGCTGTCATCCGAAGGAAGCCGAGGACCCCGCCAGCAGCGACTTTCGCAGCGGTCCAACCCTTCCCGCCGGGATCGCAGTTTAAGCCTATGCCGTTTAAGCCTTATGGGCTCGGCAAGCCGCCGAAAAAGTATTCGTCGCCCGTACCTCCGCCGCGCTTGCTCTGGTTCCAGCAGTTCTGAGACTCGAACACCGCTTGGCGCCGAGCGATATCAATGACTGCGCGCGCTATCTCGAAGCAGGCACACCTTCGCGGGCGGCCGAGCGAATAGCCGCGATGTTGCTGCGATAGGTCGGCATGCCCCCACCTTGGAAGACGGCTGAACCGGCGACAAGCACGTTGGCTCCGGCGGCCGCGATGCGCGGGGCCGTCTCTGGCGTGACACCGCCATCGACCTCAAGATCAATCGCGCGCTCGCCGATCATCTCCCGCGCGTTGGCTATCTTCTCGAGCATCGCAGGAATGAATGCCTGACCACCGAACCCCGGATTGACGGTCATGATCAAAATGAGGTCGAGGCGGTCGAGAACGTGTGCGATGGCGCTGAGCGGGGTGGAGGGATTGAGCGATACGCCAGCTTTACACCCCAGCGCCTTGATGGCCTGTAGCGATCGGTCGAGATGCGGCCCCGCCTCGGCATGCACCGTGATGATATCCGCTCCCGCCTCGGCGAACGCCGCCAGATAGGGGTCACACGGCGCGATCATCAAATGACAATCGAAGATCTTTGCCGAGGCACCGCGGATGGCCTTCACCACGGGCGGACCGAACGTGATGTTGGGGACGAAGTGGCCATCCATCACGTCCAGATGAATCCAATCGGCACCGGCGTGGTCGACGGCGCGCACTTCCTCGCCGAGCCGGGCGAAGTCCGACGACAAAATCGAGGGGGCGATGAGAATGTCGCGACCCTTGCCCACATCTTCGCTGGTAGTCATGGTCGGGTCCTTTTTCACCCGTTGCTGTCCGATCGGACGGCCTCGCCCTTCTCGCACGATTCCGATCCAAAGTGTGGAGCTTACAAGTGCCGAGCGCGCCAACTGGTAGCGGCCGGCCGCAGTTGTGAACGGCTGGCTCAGAAAAACGTCCGGCGTTTGCGCTCCATGAGTTGCAGGATCATCGGTGTCAAGATGAGCTGCATGGCAAGATCGAGTTTGCTGCCCGGAATAACGATCGAATTCGCCCGTGACATGAAGCTGTCCTTGATCATGGAGCACAGGTAGGAGAAGTCGATCCCCCGCGGCGACTTGAAGCGAATGACGACCATCGACTCATCCGGCGTCGGAATCCAGCGCGCAACGAAGGGGTTCGACGTATCGACGGTCGGGATGCGCTGGAAGTTAATGTCGGTCTCTGTGAACTGCGGACAGATGTAATTCACATAGTCGGGCATCCGGCGCAGGATCGTCGCCGTCACCTCCTCGGGCGCATATCCGCGATCCTCACGATCGCGGTGGATTTTCTGGATCCACTCCAGGTTGATCACAGGGACCACGCCGATTTTCAAGTCCGCATACTTGGCAATATTGACGTCCTTGGTCACAGTCGCTCCGTGGAGTCCCTCATAGAACAGCAGATCCGAGCCGTAGGGGATCTCCTCCCAGGGCGTGAATGTACCCACCTCCGCGCCATATTGCGCGGCCTCGGCCGCGTTGTGGATGTAATGGCGCGTGCGCGCGGTGCCGATCTCACCGTAGGAGCGAAAAGCTTGCTCGAGCTCTTTGAGCAAGTTTGCTTCGAGACCAAAATGGCTGAAGTGGGAATTACCCCTTGCCTCGGCCGCCGCCATGGCCGCCTGCATGGCCGCGCGGTCGTAACGATGGAACGCGTCACCTTGAATGAACGCGGCTTTGATTCCCTCACGACGGAAGATTTGCTCGAACGTCTTTTTGACCGAGGTCGTACCAGCCCCCGAAGAGCCGGTAACCGAAATGACGGGATGCTTGGCTGACATCTTCCTTTTTCGCCTTTCTGGAAACGTGACCCGTGAGCTCACGTTCTAAAAAGCCCACGACGCCCGAACAACGGCGATCGCTCGCCCGGGCCGTGGGGCTCGTGATGCAGACGAACGAGATAGTCGACCTCCGCTTTCGAACCCATGATCACCGGCGTGTGTTGATGCAGGGACTTTGGCTCGATGTCGAGAATGCGCGTACGCCCCGTCGATGCACCGCCAAAGGCCTGCTCAATGATGAATGCCAGCGGGTTGGCCTCGTAGACCAGCCGCAATCGCCCCATGGCGTAGCCCTCACGCAGATCGCCTGGATAAAGGAAAATGCCGCCCCGATTGAGGATCCGGTAAATGTCAGCAACGGGTGTCGCCGTCCACCGCATGTTGAAATCCTTCGCCCTTGGCCCCTCGCGACCGCGCAGTAGATCATCAACATAAATTCTGAGACAATCCTCCCAGTGCCGATAATTGGAACTGTTGATCGCAAATTCACTGGTGACGGGGGGAATGGTGACGTTCTGAGCTGTCAGCTGGAATGTGCGGATTTCCGGGTCGAGCGTAAAGATATGCGTACCGCTTCCTAACGTGAGAACAAAACTCGTATAGGGCCCGTAGACAGCAAAGCCGGCGGCCAACTGCGTGTGACCGGGTCGGAAAAAACTTGATCCATCGACCCCGCCCGCGTGGGCGGGCAAGATGCTGAAGATGGTTCCGATCGGTGTATTTGCATCGATATTCGAGGAACCGTCGATGGGATCGATGGCAACAGCGAGCGGACAGCCGGGGCTAAGCGGCAATGGGGAGTCGAGTTCCTCCGAAACCAACGTGGCAACTGGCGCCTGACGAAGCGCTCCGATGAACAGATCATTGGCCAGCACATCGAGCGATTTCTGAGGGTCGACGCCGCTGACCTTTCCGGTCGACGCGCCGAGAGCGCCCGCCAACGGTCCGCGCGCCACCACCGCCTCAATGTCTTTGCAGGCTTGTGCGATCGCCGCGACGGTCTCCGCGACTACCTTACGGTCCGGATCCTGTCGGCTCCAGTTCTCCAAGTGCTCTGACAGACTGATGAGAGCCTCCACTGCTTAATCCTCACCCGCCAAAGGGCTCGCCGCCGGTCTCGCACGGGAGCGCCCGTGCTCCAGCGTTCGTCGCCTGGTCGATCACAAGGCCGCATCGAGCGCCGAACGATACCGGATTGCAACACTGTAATCGGCTGAGAACGGTTAATTTCTATTCTTACAGGCGCACACCTGGGTTAATCTCGCAGCAGGGCTCGTCCCATCCGTCTGCAGTCTGGACCGCTCGGGATGGTCGGACGTCACCGATCGGCTCGCGCGCCGAGCCGAATGGGCAGCCGAGCTGCGACACGACAATTGCAAAATTTTCAGCTGCGGAGCGCACCATGGCCGCGAATGACCCGACGAGCTCGAATACAACGGCCCCGCCCGCCGCTCTCCTTCCCGAGGAGGAGCTTCGCAAGCGCGCCATCATCGCCAAACAGGTCGCGGCATCCTTCGGCGAGATCGTCACTTTGCTGCTGCGCTCACCCGGCGACCGCAAACGGCCGCTTGAAGACCTGGAATGGATGGTCGTACCCGCCCTGCAGACTGGCCAGTTCGCCGTGGCTGAGGCGCAATCAAAAGAAAACGGTATGGTCATCCCAGCCGGTGCAGTCCTATGGGCCATGGTGTCTGCGGACGTGGACCGGCGCCTCAGCCAGAACCTTGATCAGCCGATGCGGCTTGAACCGCAAGACTGGCGGTCGGGCTCGATCCCCTGGATCGTGGCTGCGTTTGGCGACACCAAGATCGTTGGTGGATTGTTGCAGCAACTGGCGGCGAGCGTTTTCAAGTCGGAGCCGGCCAAGATGCGCGCTCGCGGCGCCGACGGCAAACCCTTCGTGGGACGGATGGAACTGGCAACAGAGAATGCTGCCAAGGCTCAGCCACCGCCAGTCGGCTGATCGGTTCAGGTCAAGTCGGTGCGGTTTGGCAAGGCTCCGTCTTCTGGTCGGAAGAAAGCAATTTCTTAATATCAGGCAAAGCTCCGGGGTGAATTCTTCGGCAATCCTTATCTGCTAGTTTGGCCTCGATCTCCGCAAGAGACTCCAGCGCACCATCCTGCTCAAGTGACTGCCACCAAGTGTATTTTGCCACATGTTCAAAAGTGCGTCTCAATCGCCCCGCCAAGCCTCGACGATCAAGCGCGAATTGCGCCGCGCCAGCGGCATCTTTCTAATTGTCGGGCTGTTTTCGGGCGTCATCAATCTGCTGGCTCTGACCGGCTCGTTCTATATGTTGCAGATCTACGACCGCGTGCTGCCTTCCAGCAGCGTGCCGACGCTCGTCGGACTGACCGTTCTTTTGGCTGCTCTCTACGTCATTTTCGGCCTGCTCGACGTGGTGCGCGTGCGCATCATGGCGCGGGTTGGGGTGCGCATCGATAACGGTTTGCGCGCACGCGTTCTCCAAGCTGTGCGGCTGCTCCCCTTGCGCGTGCGCGTCCCCAACGACGGGCTGCAACCCGTCCGCGATCTGGATCAGATCCGCAGCTTTCTCTCCGGCATGGGACCGACAGCTTTTTTCGACATGCCGTGGGTCCCGATCTATCTCGGCATAATTTTCCTGCTCCACCCCGCTTTGGGGCTATTCGCCCTGTTCGGCGCCCTCATCCTCATTTGCCTGACCTTTCTCACCGAGTACCGCACAGCAGCGCCGATGTCGGCAGCGGCCAAGAGCGGGGCGAAACGCATGGCACTCGCGGAAGAAGCGCGGCGCAATGCCGAAGTCATTCAGGCGCTTGGATTAGGCCCACGCATGCTTGAGCGATGGGAGCGCATCAATGCGCACTACCTGGCCGGTCAGCTCGCGGCAACCGACGCGTCAAGCGGTATCGGCACGGTCTCAAAGGTTTTGAGGTTGTTTCTCCAGTCAGGCATCCTGGGTTTGGGGGCCTACCTTGTCATCGCGGGAAAGGTTTCGCCGGGCACCATTATCGCTGGCTCCATCATCATGTCCCGGGCGCTCGCCCCGATCGAGACCGCGATCTCTCATTGGCGCAGCTTTGTCGCCGCCCGCCAGAGCCGTCAGCGGCTGGAGGAGTTGTTTGCGCTGCTCGAAGACGATACGGCTTCTCGCCTCACACTGCCCGCGCCGGAAAAATCCCTCGTCGTGCATGATCTGGCCGTCGGACCGCCCGGGGCCATGCGCCCGACCATTCACAGCATTGGATTTCAGCTCCAGGCGGGCGAGGCTCTCGGCATCATCGGCCCCAGCGGGTCGGGCAAGTCGACCTTGGCGCGGGCCCTTGTCGGCGTATGGCCCTCCATGCGCGCCGACGGCGCGGTCCGCCTTGATGGGGCGGCCCTTGATCAATGGTCACCCGAAGACTTAGGTCGACACATCGGCTACCTTCCTCAGGACGTCGCATTGTTCGAAGGTACTGTCGCTGAGAACATTGCCCGCTTCGATCCCGACGCCACGAGTGAAGCCATCGTCACCGCCGCCAAGGTCGCGGGCGTGCATGAGATGATCGTCCAGCTGCCGGACGGCTACGAAGCGCGCCTCGGTGACGGCGGGAGCGGCCTTTCCGCAGGCCAACGCCAGCGCATCGCTCTCGCCCGCGCGCTTTATGGCAATCCCTTCCTCGTCGTGCTTGATGAGCCGAACTCTAACCTCGACGCAGCGGGCGACCTCGCGCTCACCGACGCGATCCGCTCGGTGCGTGAGCGCGGCGGGATCGCGATTGTGATTGCCCACCGTCCCTCTGCGCTTGCTGCCGTCGACAAAGTGCTCGCCATGTCACGTGGCACGATCCAGGCGCTCGGTCCGAAGAACGAGGTGCTGAAGCAAGTGCTTCAGACCGTTCCCAACCAAGCGGGAAACGCACCTGTTTCAAGCGCTGCGGTCCCCGGCGGCTCTGTCGCATCGGCTCGCCCCGGCCCAGCGGCTACCAGCACCGTGCAAGCTGTCCTGCCGCCGGGCTTCGCCGCCGCAGGTCTGAAGATCGTCGCCGACCGCGGGAGTGAGGGTTCGCCATGACGGACCAAACTGCCCCAAAGGTCGATGCGAGTGTGTGGCGCTACGTCATCGCAGGTGTCTTTATTACGTTGTTTATGTTCGGCGGCATCGGCGTTTGGGCTGCGCGCACGGAAATCGCCGGCGCTGTCATCGCGCCGGGTGTTGTTGTCGTTGAGACCAACGTCAAGAAGGTTCAGCACCCCTCAGGCGGCGTCGTCGGCGAAATCCATGTGAAGAACGGAACTCGAGTCGAAGCTGGAGATTTGCTCCTGAAGCTCGACGAAACCCAGACCCGCGCCAGCCGCCAGATGATTGCCAAGCAAATTGATCAACTAAGCGCGCGGGAAGCCCGCCTCAAAGCCGAACGCGATGACGCGCAGTCGTTCGCGCCGCCAGCGAGCATGGCCGCGCGCATGAACGATCCCGAAATTGCAGAGATCCTTAACGGCGAGACGGCTCTGTTCCGGTCACGGCGCAATTCGATCACGGGCCAGATCGAGCAGCTTGCCGAGCGCGCACGGCAGTTCGATAACGAAGCCACCGGCATTCGCGCCCAGATTGCTGCGAAGAAGGAAGAGATTCGCCTCATTGTCACAGAACTCGATGGATTGGCGGAACTCGAGGCCAAGCAACTCGTCACGACGACGAAAATAGCCGCCCTAAGACGTGAGAAGGCGCGCCTGGAAGGCGAACTCGGGCAGTATGAAGCCGCACTGGCACAGGCCGGCGGGCGCAAGGCGGAAGTCGCGCTGCAGATCGTCCGGTTGCAGCAAGAAATGAAAACGGATGTCGTGCGCGAATTGCGCGAAACGCAGACCAAGATCGCTGAGTTTACGGAACGGTTGATCGCAGCCGACGATCTGCTGCGGCGGGTGGAGATCCGCGCCCCGCAATCGGGCATCGTGCATCAACTCTCGGTGTTCACGGTCGGCGGCGTGGTCAACCCTTCCGAGCCCATCCTTCTCATCGTCCCTGAAGGCGACCGCCTCGTCGTCGAAGCCCGCATCGCCCCCAAAGACATCGACCAACTCCATCGCGGCCAGCAAACCAGCATTCATTTCACAGCATTCGATCAGCACCTGACCCCGCGCCTGGAGGGCGAGTTGATTTCGATCTCGCCCGATCTGATGCGCGATCCCGTCTCGGGCGAGCCGTATTTCAACGCCCGCATCGCCATCGCCGAGGAGGAACTGCACAAACTCGGTCGCGGCCGATTGCAGCCGGGTATGCCCGCTGACGTACAGATCAAGACGACCGATCGAACGGCCTTGTCGTATTTGGTCAAGCCGCTGGCCGATCAGGCCACCCGGGCGTTCCGCGAGCGCTGACGGCAGCTGGCCACATCTTTCGACGGACCCCACTCCCAGAGCCCAACCCGCGTGCGAAGCATCGCCGCACCAACCAAATTCGACTTTCGTACATATCGGCCTTGGCGATCCGGCACGACTTCGACATTATCCAAGCGCTGGCGCCGCTTCACGGTTGCTCTCCTGTGATGGGGGGCAAGCCGCCAAATGCGCTGTCTTTGAGAACAATCACGCACCATCGAGGGAAACGCTGTGACCGTCAAATCCGACATCGAGATTGCCCGCGCCGCCACCATGCGTCCCATCACGGAGGTCGGCCAGAAGGTCGGCATCCCAGCCGATGCTCTTCTCCAGTATGGCCCGACCAAGGCGAAGGTCACGGCTGACTACATCGACAGCCTCAAGTCGCGCCCCGATGGCAAGCTCATCCTTGTCACGGCTATCAATCCGACGCCCGCAGGTGAGGGCAAGACGACGACCACCGTGGGTCTGGGCGATGGCCTCAACCGCATCGGTAAAAAAGCGATTATGGCGCTGCGCGAGCCCTCGCTCGGTCCGTGTTTCGGCGTCAAAGGCGGCGCCGCCGGTGGCGGTTATGCCCAGGTTGTGCCGATGGAAGATATCAACCTGCACTTCACCGGCGATTTTCACGCCATCACATCCGCCCACAACTTGCTCTCTGCGCTGATCGACAACCACCTCTACTGGGGCAACGCGCTTGGCATCGACAGCCGTCGCGTGGAGTGGCGCCGCGTCATCGACATGAACGACCGCGCACTGCGCTCGATCGTCAACTCGCTTGGCGGTGTCTCGAACGGCTACCCGCGCGAGGACGGCTTCGACATCACTGTCGCATCGGAAGTGATGGCTATCCTGTGCTTATCATCCGACCTCAAGGACCTGGAAAAGCGGCTCGGAAACATCATCGTCGCGTACACGCGCGACAAGAAACCCGTGCGGGCACGCGACCTTAAGGCCGACGGCGCCATGACGGTTCTGCTCAAGGATGCCTTGATGCCGAACCTCGTGCAGACGCTGGAGAATAATCCCGTCTTCATCCACGGCGGCCCGTTTGCCAACATCGCCCACGGCTGCAATTCGGTGCTCGCAACGAAGACGGCTCTGAAACTTGCCGACTATGTCGTGACGGAAGCCGGCTTCGGCGCCGATCTCGGCGCGGAGAAGTTCTTCGACATCAAGTGCCGCAAGGCCGGACTTGCGCCATCCGCAGCCGTCATCGTGGCAACCGTGCGCGCGCTCAAGATGCACGGGGGAGTGGCAAAAGATGATCTCAAAGTCGAGAACCCCGCGGCGGTCGCCCTGGGCTGCGAGAACCTGAAACGTCACATCGAAAACGTGAACAAGTTCGGCGTACCCGCGGTGGTCGCCGTCAATCGCTTCATCACGGATACGGAAGCCGAAATCCAGGAAGTCATGAAGGCCGCCGAGAGTCTCGGCACGCGCGCGTTCCTGTGCACGCACTGGGCCGACGGCGGACGCGGCACGGAGGCCTTAGCCCATCACGTTGCCGCACTCTGCGACCAGGGCGGCGCGAATTTCCGTCCGCTCTATCCGGATGCCATGCCACTGCGCGAAAAAGTCAAAACGATCGCCACCGAGATCTATCGCGCTGCCGACATCTCATGTGACTCCTCCGTCGAGACGCGCTTTAATGACCTGGAGGCAATGGGCTTCGGGCATCTGCCGGTGTGCATGGCCAAGACCCAATACTCGTTCTCGACAGACCCCTCCAAGCGCGGTGCGCCGACGGGCCATATCGTTCCGGTCCGTGAACTGCGTCTTTCCGCCGGGGCTGAATTCGTCGTCGTCATCACGGGCGAAATCATGACGATGCCCGGCCTGCCAAAAGTGCCGTCGGCCGACTCGATCCGTCTCAATGACAGCGGACAGATCGAGGGGCTGTTCTAAGTCGGACCGCAGTCGCGAAGGCCCGCAGATTTCGGCGTTATTGGCAAAGTACGACGAAAGTTGATGTTGCCAATGACGCGACCTTGACCCGTGTCAAGGACGTGGGTTGCTGGCTAGGCAACCGGTAATACGAGTTGCCAGACCGGCAGCCCTGCTCACCCATGAATGACGGGCGATCCAGCTATGACCCAGCCTGCAATGACGTCGGCCATCGGCCACAATTCGGACGGCGCACGCATTGCCATCGAGGTGCGGCTGTTCAACAGCCTCGCCAAATTTACAACAAGTCCGACTCTTACCGAAAAGATCGAAGTCTCACCCGACACGACGGTCGGCGACTTGATTGCGCGCTACGGCCTGCCACTCGACGATATCTACCTCGTGCTACGCAACGGGCGTGACATCAACGCCGGACTCTACAAGGGCGGGAATGTCGATCTTGCCGCACCGGTTCATGAAGGCGACGTCATCGCTTTTTCGGGCCCCGTGCCCTACAGCCCGGGCTATGGTGCGCCCGTCGTCTAGGCCGCAAGATTGTTAGCGTCTGATCGGCGTACACGTTCCGGATCGATGAGGCGGAGGATCGCATCAGCCACGGCCGGATCACGCCAATAGTCGACGTGGCCGCCGGGCCGTAAGGGTTCGTTGTGGACAAAGTCGCCACGAACGATGTCGATGCGATTGCCGATTGGATCATCAACGCGCCACATATTTGTCCAGGATGTCAATTGCGGATTGAGCGCGCGCGGATCGCTGATCGCGTCGGCGTATCTTGGAAAGTAGTGCTGATAGAGATAGCTGAGCGGTGAACCGAGTGTAAGCACATCGATGCGCCCCACGTCGCCCAACGCATTCTTCTCGTGGCGGATCGTCAGATAATCGTAGAGGATAACGCTGCCCTGGCTATGCGCGACAAAAATCACGCGGTCGAACCGCTCGCGCGCCACGACCTGACGCAGCAAAACCTCGAGCCGCGCCTCGACGCGCGCACGCCGAGGATGCTCCCCTTCCTTGATCGCCGCGACCGGCAGCAAGTGCTGCGAAAACGTGAATCGTGGCGAATACTGATGGTCCACCAAGTCGCGTAGAATATGAAGGACGCCGCTTGCCGCGTGTTGCAGCGCCCGGAAGGCGTAGAATGCGAATGTCAAGGCGGTACCGCCGCCTAAGAGAACGCCCAGCACCTCGCGCCAAGCCAACACCTCGACATCGACCAGCGCGTAAAGATCGCGTGGGATAATGTCTCGCCAATAAAAGATCACAAGATTGAAAACGGTCCCGATCATCATCACGATGAGGACCAAGGGGCTTACCACCATTCGCGGCATCCAGATGGGCCGGATAGGTGTGATGCGTCTTGCCCGCATGCGCAGCAGAGCACGCAAGATCGCCACGATGAAAATCATCGCCGCAAGCAGACCAATCATGAGCATATTGAAAATGGCGATCCCGATGAGATCACGTTGCACCTCACCGAGGTAGGCGCAGGCCGCAAGCGGATCGTGCTGGCAGGCAATTTGTGTGCGCTCGTTGAAATCCAACGTGATGAAAATGAAGACCCAGAGGAGTGCAATCAAGATCTTATAAATGACACCCTGAATGACGCTGAGGCCAACAGCTGCA
>JAKALI010000263.1 GCA_021813195.1 Pseudomonadota bacterium | reverse complement strand
GTTGCTGGTGATTGCCGGCGCCGGCCTCGCTATCACCGCCGCCGTGGCGCTTGCCACCTTCGTCAAGGCGGTGGGCATCGGTTTGCTGGGCCGCGGCCGGACGGTAGCGCGCGGCGTGCCATTCTTTTCCAGTGTTGCCGTCGGGCTGCTCGGACTGGCGGTGCTGGCGCTCGCCGCCGGGATGCCAGTATGGCTTAATGCGCTCATAAACGCGACGCCGTCCGTCTATGCAGCGGACGCTGCGGTGAGAATGCGGGACAGCTGGCTCTTGGTCCCGCTGACGGCGAAATTCGCCTTCATCTCCCCGAGCAAGCTGGTCATCGCTATGCCGCTCTTGGCGTTCATTCCGCTACTGCTTCTGCTGCTCACGCGGCGCGGCGCGATCCGGCGCGCCCCAGTCTGGTACGGCGGCCGGGAACATGATCCTGCGCATGTTGCCACCACCGCGCTCGCCTTCTCGAATGCCTTGCGCACCTTCTACAGTTTCATCTACCGGCCGACGGTGGAGACGACCCGTGTGCAGGCCAAAGAGGGCAATGGACATCCTTATTTTGTCCACCGGCTGATCTTCTCGCACAACGTCGCCCCACTCTTCGGTCCGACCTTGTTCGATCCGATCGAACGCCTGGTCAACGGCGTGGCGCAGAGATTGCGGGCGTTGCAGTCCGGCCATCTCAACTTCTATCTGGCCCTGATCGGTTTGTTGCTGGTGGCGATTCTGATCGTCGCGCTGTTCTGACAGGGGCGCCGAGGCGTATATGTACACCTATATCGCGATCGCAGTGGGTGGAATTCTGGGATGCTGGTCGCGATATCTGATGACCCAGCTCATTCAGGCCATCTGGGGTCAATCCTTTCCCTACGCCACATTGCTCATCAATGTTTCCGGCTGCTTCATGATGGGATTTCTCTTCGTGGAGACGTTGGAACGCCTGACACTGGGGGTTCCATTGCGGACGGGTTTGCTGACCGGCTTCCTAGGTGGCTATACAACTTTTTCTACGTATTCTATCGAGACGCTTCTTTTGATCGAGAGCGGACAGGCCGTAAAAGGGGCCACCTATCTGGTGCTCTCGAACTTTCTTGGGGTCGCAGCCGCCTTTTGCGGCGCGTATCTTGCGCGGAACGTGTGAGGGAGGACCGCAATGAGCAGAGACGTCAAGGTTGTTCGCATCTACATAAAAGAAACCGATCATGGCCGGCGTGGAAATCTCATGCAGGAAATCGTGCGCCTCTTGCATGACCAGCATCGGGTAGCTGGCCTGACCGTCTTTCGCGGCATCGCGGGCTTTGGCGCGACAGGCGAGGTTCACTCCGGCGATCTTCTCCGCCTCGCAGTGGATTTGCCGCTGGTCATAGAGTTCTTTGACACGCCGAATGTCGTCGAGGCGGCGCTCAAGCTCGTCAAAGGCCTAGTCGCGGACGAGCATATTCTATGCTGGCCGGCGATCGTGTGCAGTGGGGGCGAGAATCAAACCTGACCTGGGCGGATCGGCGGGACACGGAGGTCCATATGGCATCGCCGCAATCTGGTGACACACGCGCAATGGAACTTCGTCGATTTCGCAACTATGCGCTGTTCTGGATATTCATCCTCGTCTTCTATTTTGTCGGCGCCGATTTTCTGATCGAGCAGATGAAAGCAGATTTGATGTCGGCAGCGCCCGTGCTGCTGCTTCTCATGGGCTGCATTCTTATTGCCGCACTCTGGCATGCCGCGGCAATCGTCTCGATGTCCTTGAAAGGTATGTTATAGCGCGACGAGGTAGGCGGCGCGCCCAGATAGAAGGACACAAATGGCGACGCAACAGACCTATTGCCCCGTTTGCGCGGCGTCCATTGGCCGCAATGCCAGGAACTGTCCGCGATGCAAAGCCGATATCGACGCGTGGGACAGGAAGAATTTCGTTGAGAAGCTGACTGAAGCGCTGAGGCATCCCCTTTCAGAGGTTCGGATGAGGGCCATCATCGTGCTCGGTAATCGTCGCGAGAGAAGCGCCGAACAGCCGCTGGTGGATTGCGCCCGCGCGCATCCGAAGGACGTGGTTCAGGGGCTCGAAATCGTCAACAGCCTCACGCTGATCCGAGAGGCGGCCCCGCCAAGTCGGGCGCTCGAAAGGCTCGCCAAAGACCATCCCGCCCGCGCCGTCCGTAAGGCCGCCGAACAGGCCGTGAAGAATCTCTGATTATGGCCTGGTGATGAAAAACTAACGTCAGGCTTGCATCGGCAGATGTGCGGTATCGTTGACGCGTTCCACCTGGATGCGGCTGTCGATGATCTCGATCTCGTTGATGGCGCAAGGTGATTGCGCGAGCCGCCAGTAGGCGGAGAGCGGTTGGTCGAGCAGTTGGAGGAGTAGCGCGCGGTTGACGTTATCGTGCCCCACGAGCACGACCGTGTCATCGGCATGGCGCGCGAGCACAGTACGCAGCGCATTGGCGGTTCGGGCCACAAGGTCATGGAGCGATTCGCCGTTTGGAAAGCGTGCCAGATACGGTGTCGAAAACCATGTCTGGAAGAATTCTGGATACTCGATCTTGGCTTCTTCGTAGGTCTTCCACTGAAGGTCGCCGCAGTTGAGATCGATCAAATCCGGCATAATTTCCAGAGGACAGTGGCAGGCCTCGGCAATCCGGCTACCGGTTGTCGTGCAGCGGGCGATCGGGCTTGTGTAAACAATATGCGGAGACCACAGTTCGGCAATACGCTTGGCCACGGCGGACGCTTCAGTGAGGCCCTGCGCCGTCAATGGCAGTTCGGTGCGGCCTCGAAAGCGTGGCGGAGAAATGCCCTCGACGTGGCCATGCCGGGTCAGGATGATGCGCGTCATAGCCGCCCTTCGATCTCGCGCTGTTGCAATTTAAGCCATGTCATGATCGCCGCGCGGCTCCCGCGCAGCGGTTTTGCCCAGTGCACCGTCCTAATTATCTCGCCGTTTCGACCCGCCCACCATTGATCCTTCACGACGAGCAGTGCCCATCCCTTGGCGGCATTGACCACTTCGTAGGTGTCGACAGCAAAGCCGTAATTGCTGCTCTCGTAGCCGTGCCGGGCATGCTGCCAGGAAACGCCGCCGGCCGACCATCGATCGGGTGCATCTTTCGGCTTGTCCCGCCTGAGAATTTCCTCGAACAGGAGCAGGAAAGCGTTGTCGGCGAAGGATTTCATGAGACCGAATCCGAACCTGTTCTCTTTAGCCCGGGAGCTTTTCCTTGCGCTGGGCGCCGGAACCCGCCTTGCCGAGCAAGGCTACGATCTCGGTCCAGGATTTTGCAAAAGTCTGCTGCTCGGCCGCAAGAATTTCAAGGCGTTTGGCCATCCATTGATTGCACAGCACCAGAGCGTCGTCCGGGCTTCCGCAAGCAAACAGGCGGACACTGAACTCCGCCTCCGTTCGGCGCATTTCGCGCATGCTTTCGAGCCATGCACGATTGACCTGCTCGACCTGTTCGAACAGCCGCTTCCGGTTCTCGCTTAGAGACTTCTTATCGATAGGCGGAGTCAGGTCGTCGTCCGCTTGCGGCGGGTCGGTGGCATAGATATTCTTGACCATCTGCATCTCCCGTCGGTTCAGCCCACACGAGATTGGTTGAGGTCTAGATCCTTCGCTGCCAAGCGCTCGAATTCGAACATGTAGTCGCGGCTCAGCGGAACGGCCATCTGTTCTTTCGCCAGCTGAATCTGGAACACGACAAGACCGCCATGCCGAAAACTCATCTCGCTTGCCGCGAGGTAGAATTCCCACATGCGGTGGAACCGGTCATCGTAATAGCGCCGAAGGTTTTCCCAACGGGCGTGGAAGCGTTCGCGCCAATGCCGCAAGGTTTGCGCATAATGCAACCGCAACACTTCGATATCGGTCACGATCAAGCCCGCTTTCTCAATGGCAGGAAGAATCTCCGATAGGGCGGGAATGTAGCCCCCCGGGAAGATATACTTACGAATCCACGGATTACCAAGCCCCGGGCCGTCCGTCGCACCGATCGTATGGAGTAGCGCCACGCCGCCCGGTGTCAAAAGCTCGCCAACTTTGGCAAAGAACGCGTGGTAGTATGGCACGCCGACATGTTCGAACATCCCAACTGAAACGATGCGGTCAAACTCGCCGGTCATTTCGCGATAATCCTTGGCAAAAAAGCGCACGCGCTCGCTCAGCCCCGAAGCGTGGGCCCTGGTCTTGGCGACTTCTAATTGCTCCCCGGAGAGCGTAAGCCCGTCGACTCTGACATCATGATCGCGCGCAAGCTCAATAGCCAAGCCGCCCCAGCCAGAACCGATGTCGAGGATTTTCTGATTTCGCTCCAGCAGCAGCTTCGCAGCAATGTGTCGCTTCTTCGCCGCTTGGGCTTGCTCAAGCGTGAAATCAGGGTCTGCAAAGTAGGCGCAAGAATATTGTAGGTCGGGATCGAGAAATGCGGCATAGAGCTCGTTTGCAAGGTCGTAATGATGTGCGACGTTCTTTCGTGCACGCGCTCGGGAGTTCAATTGCGTGGCATATTGCACTAAGCGCGCGGCGGCCCGTCTCAAGGAACCGCTTCGCCCTTTCCGGGCGCGTGCCAAATTGCGGCCGCAAAGATCGAGCAGGCCCCAAATTGTGCCACGCGTCACCTCTAGCGTGCCATCCATATAGGCCTCGCCGAGGTACAACTGAGGATAAAGCGCGAGTTTCCAGTATAGGCCACGATCCCTGAGCACAACGATGACGTCGGGGTATTGGCCCGGTTCGCTTGGCCCGAATCGATAAAACCTGTCGTCGGCATCAATGATGCCGAGCGTTCCGGTCACAACAAACTTTTCAAGGGCACTGTTAAGCAGCCACATGTAAACCTCCTATACCAAAGCAGCAGACACTGGACCGCTTGCTTTGCCATAGGGGTCATCAGCCATTACGGGCGCTTAAAGGGGAACCCCATCCCCTGAGAATCATTTTGTAAGGTTAGGTGGTTTTTTCAAGAAGGACAACGGCCGATGGAGCCGGGCTGTCTGTGCGGTTCGTCTCGGTCGCGATGACGCAGTCCGGCTCCGATTACGATGGCGGCCGGACGTGCATGACTATCGGCCGATCAGCCGCTGAAACTCCGCCAACACCTTCTGATAGACGTCACGCTTGAAGGAGGCGACGAGATCGGGAACATGGTCGGGCGGAACCCAAATCCAGCCATTGAACTCGGGATGCCGTGACTCCAGATTAATATCATCGTCGCTCCCTCTGAACCGCATCAAAAACCACTTCTGCCGCTGGCCGGCATATTTGCCACCCCAGGCGGTCTTCCGCAACTCAGCCGGCAGGTCGTACTGCAGCCAGTCTCGCGTCTCGCCGAGGATTTCGACGTCGTCGGTGCCGATCTCCTCCTTGAGTTCGCGCAAGGCGGCCTTGCGGGGATCTTCGCCTTCGTCCACGCCGCCTTGCGGCATCTGCCAGGCGCCGTCCGGCACATCGATGCGCCGGCAAAGCAGAACGTGGTTCCGGCCGTTCAACACCATCATGCCCGCGCTCAGGCGATATTTCTTCGGCTTCTCCGGCATATTCAAGTCGTTCTCATTCATCGGCCCAGTTTCCGCTTGGTTTGCCCTCGGCGCGCGCTCTCACCCGCAGCAACGCCGTCAATGTCTTGTCCCGGAGCCACCACGGCTCATCGGGATCGATCTCTGCCAGACCGCATTCGATCGCAGCTTCGATGGCAAGCCTTGCCCGATCGAAGTGGCGCACGAGACAGTCCTCGATCTCCGCCGTCAGGATCGTATCCGGTGTCCGCAGTAGTTCGATCAGCCGACCAATGGCCCGCGGCTTGTCCTCCTCCAGCGCACCCACCAGGCACATGCGGGCCGAAAGCACCGACACCCAGGGATCGGCGTCCTCGATCAGATTGTGCAGTGGCGGCCAAACAAATTTGCGCGGCAGGCCGAATTCCAGCAACAGACGAAGGGCGCCGCGGCGGCGGGCCCGGCTGGAATTGGCCTCGCGGCCGGACGGAGGTTCGCGCTGGAGTGCGGTCTGGAGAAGGGCAGGCCGTGCTTTGGCCCCGATTGCGCGGATCGCCTCCTCTGCGGCCGGCCGGGTGAAGTCATCGGCTAGGGCATCGATGAAGAACGGAAGGGCTTCCGGGCGCCGAAACCTCCCCACCGCTTCTATCACACCTGTCAACGCCTTGCGCCGGAGCAGCGCCAGCAG
>JAKALI010000262.1 GCA_021813195.1 Pseudomonadota bacterium | reverse complement strand
CTGCCTTCTCGGCCGCTGCCTTCTCGGCCGCAGCCTTCTCAGCCGCAGCTTTCTCAGCCGCAGCCTTTTCCTTCTCGGCTTTTTGCTTCTCGGCCTTGTCCTTCTCGGCCTCGTCTTTCTCAGCCTTGCCCTTCTCGGCCTTGTCTTTCTCAGACTTGTCCTTTTCGGCCTTCTTCTGCGCAGCCTTTTCTTGACGCGCCGCGTCGCGCTCCGCCTTGCTCTTGTCGCGCGCCTCGGCCCGCTCGAGAGCTTGCTCGAGCGCGCTCTCAACCTTCGCGATGAGCGGCTTGGCAGCGATCACCACGTCCAGCGCTGCCACGTCCTTTGCAATCTCTTCGACAAAGGACTTCTTGCTTGCGTTCTTATCGCTCATCGGTCTGCTCCTCGAGCGCAGGTCTCATCCCGCGCATAGTCGAATTGTGACGGGCACGAGCCCCCGTCTACGGATGCTCTCATCTTTAGTGGCAACATTGAAAAAGTTCGTGGCGGTCCGAGCCTCCATTTTGTTAAAATTCAAACCAATTCTCAGGTCTGCATGGAAGTAAATCAGCGCGATCGCAGACACTCTGGGATGGGAAATACGCACATTTGCTGGTCCCGAAATGGTGAACGCGGCGGCCCACCAGAACCGCCGCGTCAAGAAAGAATTCACCCTGCGCTCAAATCCTACCAGGCGATACCCTGATAAGTGGCCTCCGTCACGCGCTCTCTGTGCAGCCGCGCTAGATCGATTACGACGACGTGCGCGGGACGGCGCGCAACGGCATCGCGGAATTCGCGCGTTGCGTGAGATACGACGACGACGTCGCATGCAGCGAAAAGTGCGTCTGCATCAACAACCGTGAGCGCCTGTAAGCGATCCATCAGCGCAGCCTGCGTAGGCACTGCATGGCGCACGTAGTCGATCTGCCCCTGCAACAGCGGTCCGAAATCAAGATTGGGATCGTGCGCAAGGATCGTCTCGCCGTCGTTCAACAGTCGGGCCATAACTTCGAGCGTGGGACTCTCGCGCAAGTCGTCGGTTCCCGGCTTGAAGGTCACGCCGAGGAACCCGATGCGCTTGCCGCGATGGGGAGCCAAGAGTTGCAGAGCCTCGTCGATCTGAGCGCGGTTGGAGGGCATCAGGCTATCGATCAACGGCACGCTTACGCCGAGCCCGGCGGCGATGTGGCTGACCGCGCGCACTTCCTTGGGCAGGCACGAGCCGCCGAAAGCAAATCCCGGCTTCAGGTAGTACGGCGACAGATTGAGCTTGGTGTCTTTGACGAAGATATCCATCACGTCGTGACTGTCGATGCCGAGCCGCTTGCAAAGGCGACCCACTTCATTGCCGAATGCGACTTTCGTCGCATGCCAGACGTTATCGACATATTTCACCATCTCGGCCGCTTCGATGGACGTAAAGATGACGTTCTTGTCGATCGCTTCGTAAATCGCGCTCACACACGAGGCGGCGCGCTGGTCGGATGCGCCTACGACCGTCTTGGGTGGAGCGAAGAAGTCGGATACCGCTACGCCCTCGCGCAGGAACTCCGGATTAAAGCAGACACCAAAATCCGTGCCCAGCTTCTTGCCGGAAGCCGTTTCGATCTCCGGCACCACGACATCCAGCGTAGTGCCGGGGGGTACTGAGCAGCGCAGCACGACGACATGATAGTGTTCTTTAAGACCGATCGCCTGGCCGATGGCGCGGCTCGCCTGACGCACGAACGTGAAGTCGCAACCGCCGTCCTTTGCCGTCGGCGTGCCCACCGAGAGAAAGGTGACGTCGGTATCGAGCACGGCGGCAACGAGATTGTCCGTTGCATCGATGAGACCCTTACGTGCACCCTCGCTCAACAAGTCGCCCAGGCGGTCTTCGACGATCGGCGCCCGACCCGCTCGTATCGCGTCGACTTTCTCGCGCGATACGTCGACACCGACCATGCGGAAGCCCAGATGCGACAAACAGGCCATCGAAACCGCACCGACATAGCCGAGCCCGATGACGCTGATGGCCGGCAGCACGCTGTCGCTTCTGGCATGCGCCGCCATACGCGCCACGCCCCTCCCATTATCGGTTCGCGCTGCGATATTCATGAGTGTCATGCTCCTGCAGTCCCCGCCATTCCTATCCACCATCGAGGCACACGCCGAATTGGCACGGCGCAGAGCCTGACGCACCTGCGTGCGCACCCGCGCGATCGCTTCCAACCGCTGTGGTGAAGAGAGGATGTCAGAAGCCGCTCAAATTCCGCTGAAGCGGATTGCTAAAATTGTCCGCATCGGCCGAATTCATGCACCGAGCAGTATTTTGAGTGCAGTCCAACTCGGCACATCGATCAACCGCGTGTAAACCATGACGGCGAGCATCAGACCGGTGAACGACAGCGCAGTCAGATATGCCGCCATGGCCTCACGGAATGCCGCAATCCGCCCTCCAGCTGCAAACCCCTGTTTCTGGTTGCCGCGGTTCGCCCACTTCTGCTTGGCGAGCCGCCACTGCATGTAGACTTTTACACCGGCGTTCAGCAGCTGGTTGGCGTAGAGCGTCCAGATGTAGCCGAGATCGACTTTGCGCGCGTACCGGAACAGCACCATCGACAGCATCCCGCGCGTCACCGCGATATAGACCGCATAGGCCATCAAAAACGGTAAACCAAATTTCATCGTTCCGGCGATCGCCAACATAGGTGAAAACAGCATCGTCCACATCGCAAGACGCTGATCAACGCAGCACCACCAAATGAAGAACGGCATGCGCCGCGGGCCCAACGCGATGGCCCGCTGCCCGTTGCGCAGCATATTGCCCGACCAGCGCCGCAGGTTTTCGACCATGCGCGTCCGCCCCGACCCCTCCACGACCTCAATGGTCGTGCCGGCTGCATCCGGTACGTAGGTCATTTTTACGCCGTGCTTCAAGAGCGTATACCAGGTGCTTTTGTCGTCCCCGGATAGAAAGCGGAACGTCCCCCACAGCCAATGATCGAGGTAGTCTGCCTCCTGCAGCCGAATGAACTCGTGGCTTGTAATGTGCGTTGCGCGAAAGACCGAAAAGCGGCCGGTCAGCGTCAAGACACGATTGGAGAGCGCATGGCTTTGCATAGCGAGCCGCCGCTGCGAGAAACGCATATCAAGCCACGTCTGCATCCAGCGGGGCCCTTTGACGAGAACATGCTCGTCGGTCGTCAGCGCGTGCAGTTCAGGGTCGAGGGCAAATAGTGGAAAACATTTGCGGATGGCGCCGGGGTGGAGAACGAAGTCGCCGTCCATGAAGATTACGATGTCGTCGGATCCGAGCCCCTCGCGCGACATCGCACGCAGAATAAGTGCGATCGCAACGCGCTTGCCAGGCTGATTCTGGCGGATGATGCGCAGCGTGATGTCGAGGTCGTCGCCGACGCGCTTTAAGTGGTTTGCGATTTTGATTTCGTCACTCGCCTCGCTCGAGCCAAGCCAGATCGTCGCCGGGACGCCGGCCTCGCGGATCTCCTTGCACAAGGCGCGGATGACGGCTTCTGAGATCTCCCGATGCTCACGGAACGTCGTCATCTGGATGTGAATGTGGCGCGGCCGCCAACCGGACTCCCAGAGCGCAGCCGCACGATCCCGCATGCGCGGATATGTGATCTTTTCGAAAATGAGGGCGCGCACGAAGTGATTGAACCACCACAGATACCGCCACACGCCCAGCAGACCGACGACGAGGACGATCTCATTGGTCGTCGGATCGTAGAGGTTGTTCGGTATCTGCGTCAGCGCAATAAAACAGACCGACCAGTAGAGCAGAAGCTGGATTTGCACCCCGGCCGACCACTTGACGCCTGGCGGCAAGGGCTTGGTCGGGTCCTCCAAAATCAGGCCGCCATTTGTGACCCTCATGGCGTCCGATCTCACAATCCTAACGCCCTGCCGATCCCCGATAGGATGGGGTTCGTCGAGCGTTGTGAAAAAATGGCAATCACGGGCAGGCCGGGTCGATAGCGCTCAGGATCACTCACGAGCTGCGGTTCAGAAAATTGGATCACGACTTGGGCGGATCGATCTTTCGATCCCCGCCATTCGTAGGCTGCGGACCCTTGCTTATCCTGCTCGCGAATGAAAGCACTCGTTCGGTCGATCCGCGCCACGCGACCCGTCAGGCTTTCCTGCAGCGCCGGCAGAAAAAGCACGACTTCATCGCCGAGCCCAACGCGCGCAACTTCGTCCTGCGAGAGCCAGGCGGTGACATGGCGTTGCGAGCGATCTTCGATGAGTGCAATCACGTCGCCGCGGCGCACATCCGCGCGACTGGGTTTTCTCACCTCAACCACGGTGCCATCGAACGGTGCGCGCATGGCGGCTCGCTCGCGCTGACTCAATTCTGTTATGTAGCGCTGCTGGGCGAGCTTGATCTCGTGTTCAAGCAAGCGCACTTCGGCTTCGATCTGTGCAGCCTGGCCGACTATACTGGCATTGCCAATCGTGGCATCACCCGAGTAGAGGCGCCGACCCGAATTGTGGGACGCGAGCTCGGTGCGCGCGGATAACTCGATACGGCGGATTTCATGTTCCTTTTCAAGCTTCATCACTTCGCGGCGTGCTTCGTCGAGCTTGGCGTCGGTTGTGAAGCCCTTTGCGTGCAGCGAGGCGAGCCGCTGCAAGTTGCGCCGGGCGAGATCCAGCTGTTGCGCCGTGCTCTGCAGTTCAACCTCAGTCTGGGCGACGTTCTTCATTTCGATCGCCGCGTAGGAGCGAACGCGTTCGAGCTCCTCGAGCTGCCGCCGCTTAGCAAATGCGAGGCGCGCTTTCTTTTCCTGAACCGAGATCTCCGCGAGTTTGATCTCACGCTCAATCTGGGCATCGATGAGCCGCGCCACGATGTCATCGGCCTTGACCGGACGCCCAGGCTCTAAGCCTGCAAGTTCGACAATTCCATCAGACTTGGCGACGATCGTTTCAACCGGCGCAGCGATGACGGCCGTTTCCACTTCCAAACGAAAGAAATTTGAATACGCGATGATTGCAGCGTAGCCGAAAACAAGCGCGCCGATGGCCAGGTAAAGGCTCGACATCACGACCAGCTTGGAAGGCCGGCGACGCAGTGGCACCATCTGGTCGGCCGCTTTGGGCAAATCCGGCTGAAGGGATGCCGGCGTGACAGGCACGTCGATGCGCTGGATCGTATCTTCCACATCCACCATGGAGCCGCGGATCAGCTCCTCGATGAAGTGCTGCATCAGTTCCCGCTCACGCTCCCCGATGCGGGTGTAGCGTACGGCGAACATGCCTTCGGCGGGATTGGTGCGTACGACCTCCGCTTCGACCTTAAAGCCGACGTCGAAGCCCTGAAAGGGCAGCGTGAGGGCGAGTTCGATTTCGGAGCCGATTGCGGGCAACTTCCCGGGGAAGTGCTCGACGCGCAGGCCACCCAATGACCAGTCGGCGGCGCGCATCGTCGCGCCGCCGACCTCAACGTAGAGAGGTGCGGTGACCCGATGGTGGCGCCGTTGATCCGGTCGCTCCCGTCTGACTCTGACCGCCATGAACCGACAATCCGTTACGCAACAGCGATCGGCGACCGGGGAAGCCGGCCGCTGATCCTCAGTCGTTCTGACACGGCCAGAGTTAACACCGCCTTCAGCATCTACGTACAATTGGGTTGCATTGCTGAAAGACCGCTCGACGGGAGGATCAAGGGGAACGGGGCGGCGCGCCCAATCTCGTCAACCCTTTTTTAACGAAGTGAGCAGGCAAAATTCGCGCAACTGCCCCGGGCTCAACACCTGAGCGTTGCGAAGGGTCAATCGCGGAAGATCTTGCCGGGGTTGAGGATACCCAACGGATCGAGGGCCCGCTTGATATCGCGCATGAGCGGCAGCGCGGTCTGGGCCTCCAATTCGAGGTAGCACGCCTTGCCTTGACCGATACCGTGCTCTCCCGTGCACGTCCCCCCCATCGCGACGGCGCGGCGGACGAGCCGATCGAGAACGCGCTCCGCTCGGATCTCACAATCTCCGACTGCGGGGTCCAGAACCGCCAGGGCATGAAAGTTGCCATCTCCAACATGCCCCACGATCGGTGCCGGCAATCCGAATTCGCAGAGATCAGCGATCGTCTCTTCCAAACATGTTGTCAGACACGAGATGGGAACGCACACATCGGTGACGATAAACGAGCAACCCGGGTAGGCCCGCCGCACGGCCAGGAACGCATCATGCCGAGCCCGC
>JAKALI010000261.1 GCA_021813195.1 Pseudomonadota bacterium | reverse complement strand
GGCTTTGCCGCCATTGCTGTCGATGGCTCGAGCGTGCGTGTTACGCTCACCAAGCCCGAGGACACCGATAAGGCGCTCAGCGAGTTGCGCCGTCTTGTGCAGCCGATTGGGTCCATGGTTCTGGGAACCTCGTCGGAGGACGTCACGGTCGCGCGCGCCGGCGACGGCGTGGTGACGCTGACACCGACGGAGCAAGGCTTCAATGAACGTCTTTCCCATGCGGCGAGCGCCTCGATCGAGACCATCAATCGGCGCGTCAACGCGCTGGGAACGGCGGAGTCCTCGGTCGTGCGCCAGGGCCGCGACCGTATCCTCGTTCAATATCCGGGCTTGAGTGATACCAAGCAGCTCAAGGAACTGATTGGCCAAACCGCCAAGCTGTCCTTCCACGCCGTGCATCCCACAATGTCTGCGGAGGAGGCACGCGCAACGCGGGCACCGCTCGGCTACAAGATCTATGAGAGCGGCGAAACGGATCGCGCAGGCGCTGCCGATGCTTACGTGCTCCAGGAAGTTCCGGTCGTTCAGGGCGAGGACCTTGATAACGCCCAGCCCGCCTTCGATCCGCAGACAAACGAGCCGGTGATTTCGTTCCGCTTCAACCAGTCCGGTGCGCGCAAGTTCGGAGCCTTCACGAAAGACAATGTCGGGCGGCCGTTTGCCATCGTGCTCGACGACAAAGTGATCTCAGCGCCGGTCATTCGCGAGCCGATCCTCGGCGGTTCCGGCCAGATTTCCGGCAACTTCACCGTCGAAACAGCCAACAATCTTGCCATCCAACTCCGCTCAGGCGCGTTGCCGGCCAAGCTGACGATCGTGGAAGAGCGTACTGTCGGCCCCTCGCTCGGCGCCGACAGCATTCGCGCCGGCTTGACCGCCGGCTTGCTCGGCGCGGGATTGACGCTCGTGCTCGTCACCTGGGCTTATGGCACGTTCGGGCTTTTTGCGGCCTTGGCACTTATCGTCAACGGTTTGCTTGTGATTGCCGCCATGTCCATGATCGGAGCCGCGTTGACCCTGCCGGGCATTGCGGGGCTTGTTTTGACGATCGGCATGGCGGTCGACGCCAATGTGCTGATCTTCGAACGTGTCCGGGAGGAATTACGACTTGGAAAATCGGCCATAGCGGCCATCGAATCGGGCTTCAGCCGCGCGAT
This sequence comes from Pseudomonadota bacterium, assembly GCA_021813195.1. The sequence goes on along the minus strand of JAKALI010000261.1, from coordinate 5,067 downwards.
CGTCACAATCATGGACAGCCAGCTGACGACGCTTGCGGCGGCGCTCATCATGTTCTGGCTCGGTTCAGGTCCCATCCGCGGCTTCGCCGTCACGCTATCAATCGGGATCTTCACCTCGATCTTCACCGCGATCACGTTCACGCGCATGTTGATCGCGCTGTGGCTGAAATCAGAGAAGGCAAAGTCCGGGAAGATAACGGTCCCAATTTGATGCGCAAGCGACCATCCGATCCGCTGGCGCGGCATCAGCCCGCCCTAGCTTAAAGCTGACATCTGCGAAAGCGAGCCCGAACCCCATGCGTCTCGTCCCCAACTTCAAAGGCAACGATTTCTTTCCGCATGACACCCACATCGATTTCATGCGGTATAAGGCGCCGTGCTTTTGGGCCTCGATCATCGCGATGATCCTGTCGCTCGGATTGTTTCTCACCCACGGCCTCAACTACGGCGTAGATTTTAAGGGCGGGTCTCTGATCGAGATTCAATCCAAGAGCGGTCCGGCCGATTTGACGGACTTGCGTCAAAAAATTGGCGCTCTCGGGCTCGGTTCGGTGCAAATCCAGGAATTCGGCGCCAGCGACGATGTGATGATCCGGCTGGAGCAGCAGCCAGGCGGCGAGGAGGCTCAGCAGGCCGCGCTGAAGAGGGTCCTGGATGCGGTCGGTGAGAATTACGAACAGCGGCGCGTGGAAGTCGTTGGGCCTGCGGTGTCTGCAGAACTGCGTTGGGTCGGCACGATCGCAGTTCTCTTTGCGATCGTCGCCATCATTCTTTACATCTGGTTCCGCTTTGAATGGCAATTCGCCGTTGGCGCGGTGATGGCGCTGGCACACGACGTGCTCGTCACCGTTGGCCTGTTCTCGCTCCTGTGGCTCGAATTCGACCTCGCAATGGTGGCGGCCCTGCTGACCATTCTGGGCTATTCAGTCAACGACACCGTGGTCATCTCCGATCGGATCCGCGAAAATTTGCGCAAGTTCAAGCGTAAGCCGCTCGATGAGGTCCTCAACCTATCGATCAATGAAACACTCTCGCGCACAATCCTGACCAGCAGCACCACGATCGTCGTTCTCATCTGTCTTCTCTTGCTCGGCGGTCCCGTCATTCGCAACTTCTGTTTTGCAATGCTGTTTGGCATCGTGATCGGCACGTATTCGTCGATTTTCATCGCCGCGCCGATCCTGGGCTATCTTGGGCTCAAGCGCGAAGCCGTCGTCGGAGCGGGCTCGGATGCCGAACCTGGCAAGGCTTAATTGTTTTGGGTTCGACAATATGGCGGATGTCTGGAGCCACCTGACGTGACAGGACTTCCGTGCTATCCCGGCTGCGCCCCCATCGAATTCTACGGTAATGGCGGGTTCCGCTTTGCGGGTATGAGCCACCGGGGCTCGATCCTATGTCTGCCCCAATCCATTCAAGCGTGGAGCGCGACGCAGCCCAGTGAAATCAATACCGATCTGTTGGATTTGATCTCACCTGCGGAACTCGACATTCTTGTTTTGGGTACGGGCCCGATGCTGGTCATTCCACCCATGACCGTGCGACGCGCATTTCATGCCGCCAACATTGCGCTCGAGTTCATGGACACCGGCGCAGCCGTGCGGACCTACAACATCCTGTTGGCGGAACAACGCCGAGCCGGTGCGGCGCTGATTGCCGTCGCATGATGTGACTGGAGTGTCGATCCTCGTCAGGACGCGCCGTGATTGAAAGGACAAGACGTTCCACCGAGCTCCTTGCGGAGGTTGTGCGGCAGGCAGCGCGGGATGGCGCCGAGGACGACTACTTCGCGGCTCTTTTTGCGCCACTTGCGCATCGCGCCGCATTTGTGACGCTGGCCGCCTACGCCGGCGAAATCGCCCGGATACCGTTGAGCGTCCGCGAGCCGCAGATCGGGGAAATTCGTCTGCAGTGGTGGCGGGAAACCATCGCAAACGGCGCGCGCACGGGGCATCCCGTCGCCGATGCGGTCGTCGATCTGGCCAGCCGCGCGAACCTCTCCGCCGCGGTATTGACGGCGCCGCTCGATGGTCTCGTCCATGAGCTCTATGCCGATCCCCTTGCGGACGCGACCGCATTCGAGACCTACCTCGCCGCTGGCGAAGAGTCGCTGATCATCGCCAGGCTGGCCGTTCTTGGCTTGCGCGTGAGCGACAAAGAGAAAAAACTCCTGCACGACTGCGCATTGTTGATCGGACAAGTGCGCTTTCTTGTGCGCGCCCCGCATCTGCTGGCCCGCGGTCGCCTTCCGCTGCCTGTGGATCAGGTGCCGGTTAGCTTTCCTGAACGCGGTGTGATACCGGACAATCGCGCCGCTATTTGTGCGGCGCTCAGGACGCTGTGTCATACGGTTGCAACCCGTTCTGCGGCAGTTTTAGGCCAGCTCTCAAGCCTGCCCGCATCGATGCGTCCGGCGGTGCTCCATGCTGCCCTGGCACAGCCATATTTGAGAGTTCTTCAAAGGGCCGATCACGATCCGGCGCGGGATATCGCCGAGGTCTCTGCGCTGGGCCGATTGGTGCGGCTCATGCGGGCGGCGTGGTTCGGCTCGTTTTGATGCCACATGCGCAGCGAATTCGAGGGGCGGACCAAACGGGCGGGAGTTTGCGGAATGGTTCTGGCGAGACATTTGCGCCGGGCAGGTACTTGGTTTGCAGCGATCTTCGGGCTCGCAAGCCTCTGTCCAGCGCTTGCACAGTCCGATGCGCGTGCGCTTGAAGTCGAACCCGAGCCGATATCGGTGAGCATCTCTTGGCGTGTGGAGAATCCATTTCGGTTCTTCAAAGACGCAAAGGCGACGGAGATTCACCGGGCGACATTCTTGTCGCTTGAAGATCGCGAGCGCGCAGAGGCCATTTTGGCCGCCGAGCGCGCGCTCAGCGCCCGTCATCCCGACGGCTGGGCGGCAACGATGATCGATGCGGTCTGCTGGGACCCCACGCGGAATCGTCACACGTGCGGAACGAAAGAAGCTTACGTGACGCCCGAGAGCCACCGTGTGGTGCTCTCACTTCAGGGCGTCGAGGATCAGCGGGTTACCTGTACATGGCTGACCGCTCCACGCCGTGGGGCGAACGTGCGTGGCAAGGCTGTGCGCCAGCCGTGTGCAGAGGAGGTACGCCTCGACATCCCCTACCCTGCCGGCGCGGCCGTGACGGTTGAGATCGGTGGCCGGGAAGTCGCACGCACGGACGTCATCGTGCGCGATCTTCTCATTGCCGGGCTGGGCGACAGCTTCGGTTCGGGAGAGGGCAATCCCGATGTTCCCGTGCGCTTTTCACCTGAGCGAACCACGGACTACGGTGCTTCGCCCAAGAACACCGCCTTTGCCGGGCTGCCCGCGCGGGTGGGGGCTTGGAAACGTATTGGTGATGCCGCCTTCAATGCAGAAGGCGCGCGGTGGATGGATCAGGCCTGTCATCGTTCGCTCTATTCCCATCAGTTGCGCGCAGCATTGCAGCTCGCCGTGGAAGACCCCCATCGCGCCGTGACATTCGTTGGGCTCGCCTGTTCGGGCGCCGAAGTCACATTTGGCCTGTTCCTGCGCTACAAAGGCAATGAGTGGGTTCCCAACCCGCCAGATTTATCTCAGATCTCGGCCCTCGCAGATGCCCAATGCGGGCGCCATCAGGCCGATCAAATCGACATGCCGGAAGCCTATCACATGGGCGGCGTCATTCCGGAGTTGCAAGGCGGGCTTGTGTTACGCAAATGTCCGCGCGACAAAGCCCGCAAGATCGACATCATGATGGTGTCGATCGGCGGCAATGACGTCGGTTTTGCGCGTCTCGTCGCCAATGCCGTTCTTGCCGACAAGAGCATCGTGCGTCGCTTGGGCGGCTGGTTCGGCCAGATTCATGACAATATGCAGGCGAAAGCGCTGATTGATCGCCTCGATCAGCGTTACAAGGCGCTCAATCGTGCGATCCACGGCATTCTGCACGTGCCATGGGAGGAGAGCGACCGTGTCATTCTGACGGCCTATCCGCCGCTCGCACTGTTGGGAGACGGCAGCCGCGTGTGCCCGGATGGCAACGCCGGGATGGACGTCTCGCCCGATTTTAGCCTCAGCCAGGCGCGTGCACGTGAGGGGTCGGAATTGGCTGATCGGTTGCAGAATGTCATGTTGAAAAGTGCCCGCACACACGGCTGGAGTTTTGCCGATGCTCATCGGCGCGCCTTCATCGGCCGAGGCATTTGCGCCGGCTACAGCGACAACGCGTTTTCAATTGCCGATGATTTGCGCATTCCGCGTCGGATCAATGGGACCTGGTCGCCGTTTTCTCCAACTGAATTTCGCGCGTACGCCTCGCGGCAGCGTTGGTTCCGCACGCCGAACGATGCTTTCATGACGGGCAATTTCCACGCGGTCGGAAGTATTACGACGCGAGCGCTGGCCCTCGAAACATTACAGAAGTTGCAAGTTCTCCTGGCGGCCACGTATTCCGGTGCATTCCACCCGACAGCCGAGGGTCACGCCGCCATCGCCGACAGTGTCGCCACTCGCGCGCGCTCCGTACTCAAAAAATATGGTCAGCAGTCGACCGCGGCTCTCGTTCGTTGAGTTCACTCGCGGCCTTGCAGGGCATAGCGGAGTCAACCGCCGCCGCGCTGAAAGGCCAGATCAAACCGCTCCAGGACGCGCGCCCGATCATCGGCCGTGACCACCGTACTGAAGGTGAGCGTGATGCGCGCGCGGGGTAACGCGAGCAATGTTCCGAGCGTCACGCTTGGCAGGGCATCATAGCGGATCACGACGCACCCCGCGCCGCACGGGAGACTGTGGAATTTTGAGGGCGCATTTTCGGGTGCCAGAATTCGCATTGAGCGATCGAATTCCGCCTGCGAGAGCGACATCGTCTTGACGACAACGTGGCCCGAATCATTCTCGCCATCGATCGGTTCGGGTGTCATCCGCCAGCAACCGGGGGCCATACTGCCACCGCATCGCCAGGCTTCAAGACCACGTGCTGGCGGACCGCCGGGGGCTGAAATACACCGTTGAGCAAGACGAGATGGCAAGCCTGCGGGGGCACGTTGTGCTGATCGAGCAGGGCGCGAATGGTC
>JAKALI010000006.1 GCA_021813195.1 Pseudomonadota bacterium | reverse complement strand
GCGGTTATGTTGGCGCCAAGATCGCGCGCGAAATTCCGATGACGCAAATGCCCGAGCTCGTCGCGGCGTTCCATTCGTTGGTGGGCTTGGCTGCCGTGTTTGTCGCCGCCGCTGCGCTCTATGCACCAGAAGCCTTCGGAATCGGCACACCCGGTAATATCGCGGGTGCCAGCCTGCTGGAGATGTCGCTTGGGGCCGCCATCGGCGCCATCACATTCACCGGCTCCGTCATCGCATTTGCTAAGCTCTCCGGCCGCATGTCGGGCGCTCCGATTATCCTGCCCATTCGCCATGTCATCAACGGGGCGCTGTTCCTGTTGATCCTCTGGCTCATTTACTCGTTCTCGGTTTCCGGCGGCACAGGCTGGATGTTCTGGGCCATCACGGCGCTGGCACTGGTCTTCGGCATTCTCCTCATCATCCCCATCGGGGGCGCGGACATGCCGGTCGTCGTCTCGATGCTTAACTCATATTCGGGCTGGGCGGCCGCAGGCATTGGCTTCACCGTCGGGAACGTTGCGCTCATCATCACGGGGGCGCTCGTTGGGTCCTCCGGCGCAATCCTGTCGTACATCATGTGCAAGGGCATGAACCGCGCCTTCCTGTCGGTGATCGCGGGCGGCTTTGGCGGCGAGACAGCTGCGGCCGGCGGCTCAGGCGAGCAGAAGCCCGTCAAGATGGGCTCTGCGGAGGACGCAGCCTACGTGCTCAAGAATGCCTCGCGCGTCATCATTGTGCCGGGGTACGGCATGGCGGTGGCTCAGGCGCAACATGCTTTGCGTGAAATGGCCGATCAGCTCAAGAAGGCGGGCGTGGAAGTGAAGTATGCCATTCACCCCGTCGCCGGCCGCATGCCTGGTCACATGAACGTGCTGCTGGCAGAAGCGAACGTGCCGTACGATGAAGTGTTCGAGCTCGAGGACATCAACAGCGAGTTCTCGCAGGCCGACGCGGTTTACGTGATTGGCGCCAACGATGTGGTCAATCCGGCCGCCGAGGACGACAAGACCTCGCCGATCTACGGCATGCCGGTACTACAAGTCTGGAAGGCGGCAACAGTATTCTTCAACAAACGCTCGCTAGCTTCCGGCTACGCCGGCATCGACAATCCCGTATTCTATCGTGACAATACGGTGATGGTGCTGGGCGACGCCAAGAAGATCACCGAGGAGATCGCCAAGGCGCTCGCGCACTGACGCGCAGCTCTTAAAATCAAAACCCGATGAGCCAAGGCACGACTTCCAACGGCACGCCGTAAATGCTCACGTAACTGCTGACGAGAACGACGCCAGCGACTGCGACCATAACCGCTTTGGCGCGTTGCGGGTTGGAAAAGTCATTCAACGCCGGCATCAAGAGCACGGCGACAAGAACGACGCTGACTGCGATTTTCTGAAATTGATCCATGTTGGAACACGACGCTTCTCAGGTTCCCGTGCCAAGCAAAACGCAGGCCACCGCACAGGGCTGCGCCAGACATCCAGGTCTGACATCCAGCATTTTGGTTTAAAACCCAGACCACAAGCTGAAGCGTCGCACTCCGGCATGTTCGCAATCAATCGAGATGGAAGTCCGTAAACACAAATCCATCCCGCTCGATCGTTTGGCCCCGCTGCACCTGGACAGGATGCGCAAACAGCGGACCAGCCGTGATGAGGGTATGAAATTCGCCGTTCTCTCCGCACGCATCGACCGCCGGCGGAAGGTCATTCAGGAATTCGGCATCGAAGCGGCGGCCAGCAAACCGCTTGTCCAACCTGTTGGGATCGATACAAACGAGATTGGCTTCAATCCCGCACGCGATCATGTCGCGGGCCAAATCCGCCGTCGGACGCCCCCACAAAGGAAACAGCCCCGTAAGCCCTGCGCGAGCCATTTGCCGCTCACGGTATGCGCGCACATCCGTGAGAAAAATATCCCCGAACACGACGTGATCGACGTTTCTTGCTTTCAATTCCGCGCACGCGGCGGCCATGCGCTCGTCATAGATGTCGTTCGGACAGGGGTACGGGATGGGCACTTTGAGAAGGTGCAGGCCCAAGGCGTCCGCTTGCCGATCCAGAATGTCTTCCCGCACGCCGTGCATGGCGACCCGATCGAATGTCTCCGTCACAGTCGTCAGCAGGCCCACAACATGGACCGATCCCAGCCGCACGACCTCCATCATCGCGTAGGCTGCGTCCTTGCCCGAACTCCATGCGATGTAGGCTTTGGGACGCATCATGGTTAACAGTTTCCCAGACCGAGGATTCGTGGCAGATGAAGTGGGGCACGGACGGCCGTGGCCGTCATGGATCCCACACAACGACCTGCACCAGCAGCCCCAAAACAGAGCTCGGAATGGTCGCCGCGCGTCAAAGGACGAAGCCTCTTGACAGAACTCCGCGTGATTTCCCTCATCGCCAGCGCAACGGAAATTCTCCATGCCCTGGACGGCGGCCACTTACAAGTTGCCCGATCCCATGAGTGTGATTATCCAGAAAGCGTGCTGAATTTGCCGCAACTGACGCGCGCCAAGTTCAAGGTCGCGGGCGCCACGAGCGCTGAAATCGATCGATCCGTTCGCACGCTCGTCGCGCAAGGCATGTCCGTTTACGAGGTGGATGGCGAGGCCATGCGCGCCCTCGCGCCCGATGTCATCCTGACACAGGACCAGTGCGAGGTTTGTGCCGTTTCGCTCGCGGACGTGGAGCGGGCGGTCTGCAGCTGGACCGATCGCAACGTCAATCTCGTCTCTTTGCGACCACACAGTCTCGAGGACGTCGCCAAAGACATTGTTGCTGTCAGCAGAGCGATCGGTCGACCCACATCGGGGCAAGCGCTCGTACGGTCGATGCACGATCGTTTTGCAGCCGTGCGCGCAGCGGTCGCCGACCTGCGCCGGCCGCGAATAGCCTTCATCGAATGGATTGACCCGCCCATGTCGGGTGGACATTGGATGCCCGAATTGATTGATATCGCGGGTGGGGAAAATCTGCTCGGTGAAGCCGGCAAACCCTCCCCATGGATAAACTGGACAGACGTCTGCGCCGTCGATCCTGATGTTCTTCTGGTGGCACCATGCGGCTACGACATTGCAACGAGCCTTGCGGAACTCGATCGTATCGCTGATGTGCCGCATTGGGCTCAGCTGCGAGCTGTGCGCGCGGGGGCTGCTTTCGTTGCCGATGGAAACGCCTTTTTCAATCGACCCGGCCCCCGGCTTGTCGAGAGTTGCGAAATCCTCGCCGAGATCCTGCACCCCGATACCTGCAACTTCGGTCATCGCGGCCGCAGCTACGTCACCTGGCCTGTGCGACCGGACGCAAACGCCTGATGCAGCGCTCCATTCTCATCACAGGATGTTCGTCGGGCATCGGCCTTGCATGCGCACGCGTTATGAAGGAGCGCGGCTGGCGGGTAATTGCGACCGCTCGCAAGTCTCGCGACCTTGAGATGCTGCGCACAGTGATCGGCGTTGAGACGCTCCATTTGGAGCTCGCCGATCCGGTCTCCGTAACGGCGTGTGCACAGGAGGCACTGCGTTTGACGGGCGGACGCCTCGACGCACTATTCAACAACGCGGCATACGGGCAGGTTGGCGCCGTCGAGGATCTGACGGCCGACGTCTTACGGCGTCAGCTCGAGGTCAACCTTATTAATACGCACGAACTTACGCGCTGCATCATACCCGCAATGCGCCGCCAGGGATCGGGCCGCATCGTACAGTGCTCCTCTGTTCTGGGTTTTGTGTCAGCGCCATACCGCGGGGCCTACTGCGCCTCCAAATTCGCCCTCGAAGCTCTCTCGGATTCGTTGAGACTGGAACTGGAAGGAACAGGCATCCACGTCTCGCTGATCGAACCAGGGCCGATCTATTCGCGCTTCGTGGAACACGCGATGGCCAACTTTCTCGAAACTGTCGCCATCGACCGTTCGCCCCATCGCGCGACGTACGAAGCGCGCCTAGCCCGCATGCGTCAAGGGGGACCGATCGGTTCAAGCTCGAGCCCGAGGCCGTTGCGACAAGGCTTGTGCACGCCGTTGAAGCACGGCGGCCGAAGGTCCGCTACTACGTGACCACCCCGACCTACCTTGCCGCTGCCTTGCGCCGCGTTGCACCCCGCTCTGTCACGGACTGGTTCGTTCACAAAATGTAATACGAAAAAGGCGGCCGCTGCATGCGGCCACCCATTTTCGAAGTTCGAGACTGTTGTGGCTTACTTCGCCCGCACGCTAATGGCCGTTCGACGATTTTTGGCGCGGCCCGCCTCCGTCGCGTTATCGGCGATCGGATGCTTGTCCCCATAGCCTTCTGCATCGACCCGCTTGGCATCGATGCCCCCTGCGATAATGGCATCACGCACCGCTCGCGCACGCTTGTCCGACAGCGCGAGATTTGCGGCCCGGTCGCCGACATTGTCGGTATAACCGCCGATTTTTACTTCGACCGCTGGATAGGCTTTCAAGATGGCGACAATGTTGGCAATTTGAGCCCTGGACGCTGCCGTCAACGCCGTCGAGCCCGTCTCGAAATTGAGACGATCAAAATCGAACCACTTGCCTTTGTCGATCACGGCATTTGGGTCGGTGATGAACTCGATAACCTTGGTCTCGACGCCATCGCGGGCCGCCTCAATCTGTGTTCCGCCGGCAAGTGCGATGCGTACCATGCCTTCGGGCAATGGTGCAGCCTCTTTTGCGGGCGCAGGGGCCGGGGTGGCAACAGGAGCCGGCGCAGGCACCGGCGCGGGAGCAGGCTGCGGCGCGGCGACGGAAGCGGGCGGTGAGGTCGCGGGCGCTTGGATTTTCTCTGGCAGGGCGGCCTTGTGCGCACCCTGGTGCACGGTCTGCCAGTAGTAGGCAAACCCGATCCCAACTGGAATCATGAAGATGATCAGCCACGCGAACAAGCGGGCCAGGAGATGGCGGCTCGGCTCTGCTTGTGCGGTGTGTGCGGCCGCGGCCGCAGCAGTATGGCCTGCAACCTTCGAGGCATGAGCCAACGTTGCCGCCGACGACGTCACGGCCCCAGCGCCAGCGGCATGCGCAGCGCCGGGCGGCGAGAAAAAGCCAAGCAGAGATTGCCGTTCCTGCCCGATGAGACCGGCAAGGGCAGGACCCGTCAGGGCGCCACCGCCGAGCCGCCGACCAATTGCAGCCAGAACCATGGGCGCCGCCAATGACAGCAGCGAAGCTGCCGAGGTCAACCGCAATCCGCTGACATGCGCGATGAGATCGACGAGGGAGGATTGCTCGGCGCCAAAGAGCAGGCCCAGCAATCGATTGCCGGCCACCGCTGCCGTCGACGTGGGCGCGCCACCGGCCAGCAACCCCTTTACATCATCCAAGCCAGCCGGATCGCGAGTCACGGCGTTCGCCAGATCGGCCACGATCTCCATCGCCCGAGCGTCACTCGACTTGTCCTCTAGTCCGTGCAACAGGCTCGTCACAGCGCTGGCGAGACCGCGTGCCGCCGCGTCCGATTTCTCTCCCACGATCTGCGCCGACACGGCAGCAAGATCCGGGGAAACCAAGCGATTGAGGATTTCCGTTATACTCGTCGACATGAACGCACTCCTCCCAACACGTCGGCGAGTGTCCCTCGTCCGTTGTGTGCTCACTTCAAAGTTAGCTTTGTGGCCGCGCACCGCGGGATGCAGCCATGCCTCGAATAGCCCGACAGCAACGCTCCGCCAAGGGAGTAACAGCTTTCACGGTCTGTGATAAGGGTGGTTCGTCAAGAGGGTTGCAGCGCGGTAGAGCTGTTCCGCCAACACCACGCGGGCCAACCCGTGCGGCAACGTCAACCTACTGAGCGATAGCCGTAGATTGCAGCCCTCCAGCACAGGCGAACCATGTCCGTCGGGTCCTCCGAGCAAGAATATGCAGGACTTCTGGCCTCCATCGGCACATTTGCCCAGGAAATCGGCGAACTCGCGACTGGACAGGGCGCGGCCGTGTTCATCCAGCGCAACCCGAATGCTCTCACCCGACGCCGCCAAGAGCCGGGCCGCCTCGTCGGCTTTGCGCTGCTCGGGTGTAGGCAAGCGGCTTTCCGGCAGTTCACGAACTTCAAGGAAACCCAACCCGCGCGCGCGCCCGACCTGTTCCAGGCGGCGGCAATACCGCAACACAATGGCGCTCTCTTCCGGCTCTCTCAAACGTCCGATGGCAAGGATGCCGACGCGCATGGTCCTGCAGGCTCCAACTTCTCCTCACGCACTTAAGCTCATGCTGTAAACTTAGCCATGCCAAACGCACACCAGCTCGCTGCTACGTTTTTCGCCGCTCTGCTGCTTGGGTCACCGCCGACAGACGGCGCCGACCGGGTGCCGCGATGGGAACCGACCGCACCGCCAGCAAGTCGCGCCACGCCTCCGACAGACCAACCCTCGCCTCTGCCGCCGATCAATCCTGTCGATCCGTTCGGGCTATGTCTGCCACGATGCGAGTCGGACTGCGAGCGCGCGAATTGCGCCGGCCTCGATGTGGCCCAGTGCACGCGACAGCGCCATACGTGCCGTTCCGCCTGCCGCTCGCGATGCTGAACCAGATGGCCGTGCGGGCGTTCAGTTGCGCGGCGCGGCCGCCCGCCGCAAGCGATCGTTGATTGCTTCTCCCAAACCTTGCAACGGTATTGGCATCACCGCGACTCGCTGAGCCCCCATGGCGTCAAGCGCGCGCAGAGCCGAAAATAGATTCGAGGCGGCCTCGACCATATCGCCGGCCGGCGACAGATTGATAATGATACCCTGCGACGGCAAGGCCGGACCGAAGGCCAGTTGCGCCTCTCCCGGTTCCACGCTCGTCGCATCGAGCCGCAGCTGCGCGCGCGGCGCATAGTGGCTCGAGAGTTGTCCCGGCGCGATCGGCCGCTCGGGGGCTCCCGATTCCTTGTTAAGATGTTTGCCAATTGCGCGTTCCAAATCGCACGTCGCAATCGCGCCCGGCCGCAAGACGCGCAAGCTGGGTCCGCTGGCATCGATGATTGTCGACTCCAGGCCATGCCGGACCGCTCCGCCATCGACGACGAGCGCGACCCGCTCGCCCAAATCTTCAGCCACATGGCGCGCCAGTGTTGCGCTCACATGCCCGGAGCGGTTCGCAGACGGCGCGGCGATTGGACCGCCGAACGCATGAAGCAACGCTTGCGCCACAGGATGCGCCGGCACACGCAGGGCGATCGTCTCGAGGCCCGCCGTGACCAGATCACTGATTCCGCCGCCCAATTTGCGCGGCACGACAAGAGTCAATGGACCAGGCCAGAACGAGTCCGCCAACCTCGCAACATCGGGCGAGAAATCCCCGATCGACATCGCAGCTTTCAGATGCGGCACATGAACGATCAGCGGATTGAAATGCGGCCGGCCTTTCGCGGCGAAGATCTGCGCAACCGCTTCGCCGTTGCGCGCGTCCGCGCCGAGCCCGTAGACCGTCTCGGTTGGAAAGGCAACGAGGGCGCCCGCGCGCAACAGGTGCGCCGCCTCAGCGATTGTTTCTGGCGTCGCAGTTTTAATGGGCATGGCCGACTCGGGGCGATCGGTCGTAGGCTAAAGGTTGCGTGCGGACCCTAGCGCTGCCAATTCTCGGCGCCTAAAGTCCGGCAGTCCTACCGACCGGACGAAACTTCTGCGGTGTAGTCGGCAGACCTAGAGCACAACCGAGACCGTCTCAAGCCTCGTCACAATCCCAATCGTCGCAATCGGTAACCCCGCCATGGTTCAGTTTGTCGACATTTCGGCGCGGGGAGCCGTCGCGATCATCAGGCTTAACCGATCAAACAAGCGCAATGCGCTGACGCGCGAGATGTATCGCGATCTCACCGCCCACCTGTCCGCAAGCGACAGGGATCCCGCGATCGGCGTGCGTGTGCTGTTGGGATCAGATGGTCAGTTCTGCGCCGGCCATGACATTGCTGATTTTCAGGATGCTGCAAGCGGAGCGGCGGACCTTCCGGTGGAAATCCTCCAGTTCATCGAAACTCTGATTACGAGCGAAAAGCCGCTGATCGCCGCTGTCGAGGGCCATGCCGTCGGCATCGGAACGACCCTACTGTTGCATTGCGATCTCGTTTATGCCGCGCCGGACGCAAAATTTTCCACGCCCTTCCTCGATTTGGGTCTGGTGCCGGAGGCGGCCTCCACCTTTCTGATGCCCGCGCGTATCGGATATCAGCGCGCCTTCGAGATGCTTGCCCTTGGCGAAATCTTCACCGCCGAGCGCGCCTGTGCCTGCGGGCTCATCAATGCCATCGTTCCAGCACCGGAGCTTGAAACTCATACGGTCGCGATCGCTCAACGTCTCGCTGCGAAGCCTGCCGCAGCACTCGCCGCCACCCGTCGCCTCATGCGCCCCGATACGGCTATAATTCTCAAGCGTATGCGGGAGGAGGCGGAGGAGTTTGCCGCCTGTTTGACGTCACCGGCGGCGCGCGAAGCTTTTGCACGGTTTCTGTCCGCTCGCAGCAAACAGTAAACATCTGAAGACCGGAGAGGAGGTGCTAGCGTGATGTCGAACATCGCCACTTCACCGGCGCCGCGGCCGTGGAAATTTGCGGCTATGATTGTTGCGGCCGGGATGGCCTTGGCCCAAGGCCCGGCGAGCGGGCCCGCCCACGCCAACTGGCTGAGCAAGATCTTGAGCGAGGCCGGCGAACAGGGCGGCAAAGGGGCTGCGCGCGGCCTGAAGAACCTCGACGGAGACCTCGGCGAGGCCGCGCGGCATCTTGATGGTCTCCCGGATAAGCCCGGCAGCGTCGCGCTTGCAGCCGAGGCCGGCCCGGAGGGCCATTGGCGCTTCGTCGCCCGTCACGGCGATACTTTTACGGCGGCTACACCCGAAGAACTCTCCCGCATGCGCGAGGTGCTGGCACCCGGCCATTCCGGCCCGCTCGATCTCTATCTCACCGCCCATTCGGTATTTGCGCAGCGCGCCCGTCTCGATCAGCTGCCACCCGGCGCGCGTCTTCATGTCGTGATCGCACGGCGTAGTTATCCGATCTCCTCTGAGGGAAACGGTGCGACGAAGGCCCTTTTTGCCGAGGTTCGTCCGGGGCTGCGCATTTCACTCGACGATGAGGCGCTCGTGACGGATGCGCTGTTTCAACTGGCGCGGCCTATTCAGCCCCGCAGCCTGCGTGTCGTCGCGCTTGAACCCGGCGGTGCCGACAGCCTGCCGCGCGTGCCGCAGTTTGATGCAACCACCAAACAAGCACTGATTGACCGCGTGGAACCCACGAGTCTCGCTCAGGCGATGCGCAGCCTTAGTGGACAGACTATAATCCTGACCGGTCGCATCGAAGGCACGACGCTGAAGTTCCAACCGTCGCGCGGAGAGGAGGGGCGTCTTGATCTTCAGACGCTCAAAGAGGCAGCGCGTGCGGCGGACGTGGACCTCGTCATCGTCCGGTCGAATGCTCCACGTCAACCAGGCGGACGTAATTGGCTGTGGCAGACAACGAGCGTGCCGGGTCTGGATGCCGCGCTTCGCGAAGCCACCTTCGGCGATTTTCTCGCCGCCCTCAGCGCCAGGTCTGGCCCGATGATCGTGCGCGCCCGTCCGAGTGGCGCCGGCTATATCGCCCTGGACGCCACGCCCGCTTCCGGGGCGGCCGTTCCGTTGGGCGAGGCCCTCGGCGATTGGGTCGATCTTGTCTCGAGCGAGGTGCTCGGCAACATCGCGCTGTCGGGCATCGAGGCCGACCTGACAGATCAGGAGCGCAAGCGCGAACTCGATTTGAGGTTCCTACCGGGCATCCCGGCCCTGATCCAATGGGGCTACCTCGTCGCTCTGGTGGCGAGCCTGTTTGGTCCTGTCACGGCGTGGCGCTGGTGGAGCCGGATCTGGCCGCCCGAAGATCGCGCGGAATATGGCGGCGCCCTCGGCTACGCCCTGGCACGCGGTGTCCGCATGCTCCTGTTCGTTCTCATTTTCTTGCCACTCGCGGGGCCCGTGCTTTTCGTCCGCTTTCTTGCTCTGCAGCTCTGGGGCATCCTGATGGTCCCCATCCGTTTTTTGCGTTGGCTCGGCGGGCTCGTTTTCCCGCGCACCGCCTGACACACCCTTGGATAAATTTTGGAAGGATGAGGAGACGCGGTCATGTCTACGCTCGCTGGCAAGACACTCTTCATCACAGGTGCCAGCCGCGGCATCGGCCTCGCGATCGCGCTCAGGGCCGCGCGCGATGGCGCCAATATCGCGATCGTCGCGAAGTCCGCGGAACCCGATCCGCGTCTCCCCGGCACCGTCTATACCGCAGCGCAAGCCATCGAAAGCGCCGGCGGGCGCGCACTACCGATTGTGTGCGATATTCGCTTCGAGGATCAAGTTATCGACGCCGTGCGCCAAACCGTGAAGACGTACGGCGGCATCGACGCCGTCATCAATAATGCGTCGGCCATCTCGCTCACCCCGACCGAAGCCACGACAATGAAGCGCTTCGATCTGATGCACCAGATTAACACACGTGGCACGTTTCTCGTGACCCGCTGTTGCCTGCCGCACTTAAGGGAGGCAGCCAATCCCCATGTCGTGATGATTTCGCCGCCGCTCGATCTTCGGCCGAGCTGGTTTGCGCCTCACCTCGCATACTCGATCGCTAAATTTGGGATGGGCTTATGCGTGCTCGGCATGGCAGAGGAGTTCCGCGCAGCCGGAATCGCCATCAACGCACTATGGCCACGCACAGCTATCGGCACAACAGCCGTGCGCAATGTCTTGGGTGGCGAGCGCATCGTCGCGATGAGCCGCAAACCCGACATCGTGGCGGATGCCGTCTACCTGCTGCTCACCCAGCCGGCGCGTGCCTTGACCGGCCAATTTCTGATCGATGACACGTTCCTCTGGCAAACGGGCGGGATAACAGACTTCGACGGCTATCGGATCGATCCGACCCAGCCGCTGGTCCAAGATTTTTTCGTCCCCGACGCCATCCCCGCTCCCCCCGGCGTCACGGTGCTGCCTCTGCCACTCAGCGGTTGACGATCCGCCGCAATAGCACCAATCGTTTGGCTCTGGTGCGCGAGATGGCTGGCCGGATAAGATACCGAGCAAGCGTCGCCTCAAACACCGTTGGCGAACTTCCAAAGCTCAGGACGCAACCGGGTCATGACCACACTCCTCGTCACGCACCCTTCGTTTGCCGATCATGATACCGGATTTGGTCATCCCGAGCGCCCCGATCGCATGCGCGCGATCGACAAGGTCCTATCGCACGAGAGTTTCTCGGAGCTCATGCGAAAAGAAGCCCCGCTCAGGGACGACTTTGAAGAGACCGTGTTGCTTGCCCATACGCGCACCCATCTGGAGTTGATGCAAAAGGCTGGCGCCGAGGCCGCGAGCCACGGCAAGTCCGTGCGCATCGACGGCGATACGGTTATGTCTCCGGCATCCTGGGAGGCCGTGGTGCGCGCTGTTGGCGCGGCACTGTTGTGCGTCGATGAGGTCTTCGCTGGCCATGCAGCCAATGCATTTGCGCAAATCCGTCCTCCTGGACATCATGCCGAGCGTGAACGGGCCATGGGCTTTTGCTTTTTCTCAAATGCCGCCATCGCGGGGCTCTATGCCCGCAAGCGCTATGGCGCGGAGCGGATCGCAGTCGTTGACTTCGATGTCCATCACGGCAACGGCACGCAGGACATCTTCTGGTCCGACAAGAACCTGTTCTACGGTTCAACCCACCAGATGCCGCTCTTTCCAGGTACGGGCGCGCTGGACGAAACAGGTGTCGGCAATATTTTCAATGCCCCCCTGCGTGAAGGCGACGGCGGAGATCATTTCCGCGAGGCCATGATGGATCGCATTTTGAAGCCGCTGCAGAATTTCGCGCCGGACATTGTCATCATTTCGGCCGGTTTCGACGCACACCGCCGTGATCCGTTAGGTGGGTTGAGACTGGTGGAAGCAGATTTCATGTGGGCAACAGAACAGCTGGCCGCAATTGCGGACAAGCACGCCAAGCGTCGGATCGTCTCCCTCTTGGAAGGCGGCTATGATCTGGAAGGTCTGGCAAAATCGGTCGGCGTCCACGTTCGCACGCTCATGGACGTGGGCAATTAGAGCGGCTTCCGCTCGGTCGTTGCCAGATCCACGCCCCTCGATAGACCTTGTATCGGCCACTTGGCGGGGTCTATCAGCGTCTCTGGACTTGTCGCCCTGACGTGATCGACGCCTCGCCGCCCATCTTCGACCTTCCTTCGCAGTGAGATCGGACAGAATATGACGAAACCACCCGCCAAGCACACCGACGTGAAAGACATGACCTTCGAACGGGCCTTGAAGGAGCTTGAAGGCATCGTGTCTCGGCTTGAACGCGGCGACGTGGACCTGGAGGAAAGCATCGCCATCTACGAACGGGGCGAAGTCCTTCGTGACCATTGCGACCGCCTTTTGAAGCAAGCTGAAGCCAAAGTCGAAAAGCTCACGCTCGGACCCGGCGGAACGCCCCGCGGATTGGAACCCCTCGATCCGGAATGACCCTGCATGTCACCTCCCTCTCTCCACCTCTTGGATGAGGCGCCGTGTGACGCTAATGTGAAAGACATCGTGTGGCTGGGCGCGATACACCCGCTGACACAGGAGGATTGGACGCTCCGTGAGCAAGACGCCCCTTCTCGATACCATCAAGACACCCGAAGACTTGCGCCGCCTGCCCGAGTCGGAGCTGCGACAGCTTGCCGACGAATTGCGCGTCGAGACGATCGACGCGGTCTCTGTCACGGGAGGCCACTTAGGCGCTGGACTGGGCGTGATCGAGCTGACCGTCGCCCTTCATTGGGTCTTTGATACCCCGCGCGACCGACTGATCTGGGACGTCGGCCACCAAACGTATCCGCATAAAATTCTAACCGGTCGCCGCGACCGCATCCGCACGTTGCGCCAAGGCGGCGGATTGAGCGGCTTTACCAAACGTTCTGAGAGCGAATACGATCCCTTTGGGGCGGCGCATTCCTCGACGTCGATTTCGGCCGCCCTTGGCATGGCTGTGGCGCGCGATCTCGACAAGCGCACCAACAACGTTGTTGCCGTCATCGGCGATGGGGCCATGAGCGCCGGCATGGCGTACGAAGCGATCAACAATGCGGGCGCCCGCGACGAACGCTTGATCGTCATTCTCAATGACAATGACATGTCGATTGCGCCGCCCGTCGGCGCGCTGTCACATTACCTCGCCCGTATGACGTCAAGCGGCACGTATCTCTATTGGCGCGACGTCGCCAAACAACTTGCCAAACGCCTGCCCAAGAGCTGGGAACGGCGCGCAGCCCGCGTCGAGGAATACACGCGCCACCTCTGGCAGGGCGGCATGTGGTTCGAGGAGCTCGGCTTCTATTACGTCGGACCCATCGATGGCCATGATCTCAACGCTCTGCTTCCCGTGCTCAAAAACGTGCGGGACGCCAAGCAAGGCCCGATCCTCGTTCATGTCGTCACCCACAAAGGCAAGGGGTATCCTCCGGCAGAAGCCTCCGATGACAAGTATCACGGCGTTGCCAAATTTAACGTGATCACCGGCGCTCAGATCAAGCCGAAGTCGAATGCGCCGACCTATACGCGCGTTTTCGCCGACAGCCTCATCGCTCAAGGCCGCAAAGACCAACGCATTGTAGCTGTGACAGCGGCCATGCCCGACGGCACGGGCCTCGATCTCTTCGGTAAAGAGTTTCCCGATCGCATGTTCGATGTCGGCATCGCCGAGCAACATGCGGTGACGTTTGCGGCCGGTCTCGCCGCAGAAGGCTTCAAGCCCTTCGCCGCGATCTATTCGACGTTTCTACAGCGCGCCTATGACCAGGTGGTGCACGATGTGGCGATCCAGCGCCTGCCCGTGCGCTTTGCGATCGACCGCGCGGGGCTAGTTGGCGCCGATGGCCCGACACATGCCGGCAGCTTCGATCTCGCCTACCTCGGCTGCGTGCCCGATTTCGTGATCATGGCAGCTGCCGACGAAGCCGAACTGGTCCACATGGTTGCAACGGCGGCAGCCATAGATGACCGACCGTCCGCTGTGCGTTATCCGCGTGGCGAAGGAACGGGCGTTGAAATCCCTGCCGAAGGCTGTGTGCTCCCGCTTGGCAAAGGTCGCATCCTGCGCGAGGGAACGGCGATCGCGATCCTCTCTTTGGGAACACGCTTGCAAGAGGCCATGAAAGCGGCCGATCGCTTGGCGACCATGGGCTTGTCGGCGACGGTAGCCGACGCACGATTCATGAAGCCACTCGATTGCGAGCTCGTGCGCACGCTGGCCGAGAACCATGAAGTTCTGATCACGATCGAGGAAGGCGCAATCGGTGGCTTCGGCAGCCATGTTCTGCAGGCTCTGGCGGACATGGGCCTGCTGGATCGTGGTTTGAAAGTCCGCACGATGGTGCTGCCCGACCGCTTCATTGATCACGACACACCGGCGCGCATGTACGCCGAAGCCGGTCTCGATGCGACCGGCATCGTGGCAACGGCTCTCAAAGCTCTTGGCCGTGCGGATTTCGCCGAAGGTGCGAGCCGCGCCTAATCTGTGTTGCAGGTCTACTCTTTCACAGTGATGGTGATGACCTCGGACTGGACGATCGGATCGTGCGGGATGTGATTATGGTCGCCAAGCACGAGCTGGAGCGTGTGACGACCCGGCTTCAGATTGAGCGTTGCTTCGGTCTGGCCTTTGCCGAAGTGGACATGATTGTCATCCGCGGGGATCGGCACGTTGGGGTCGTCGAGCGTCGTGTCGATTAAGACGTGGTGATGCCCGCTGTGGTGCTGTTCCGTCCCGGCCGGCACCACTTCCATACCGTCCAAGCCGAACTTCACGGTCACGGGGCTGGTGAGTTCCGTGCCGTCCTTTGGCTCGACGAAGAAGACTTTGGCTCCCGGTGCCGAGGGAGTTCGCTTAGGCGCCGTGACATTGGTATCGCCACAGCCCGACAGAACGAGCGAAAATGCTAGCAAGGTGGCGGCGGCCATGGTGCGCATGGTGATCTCCGTCGGGTATGTTGTAATTGACCGGTTTTCAGAATAGCCGAACGGAGCGATATGAGAAAGCGGCTCGATGACGCCTTGGTCGCGCGCGGCCTTGCGCCGACGCGCTCGCGTGCGCGGGATTTCATACTGCGTGGCATGGTCCAGGTCGGCGGCATCGTTGCGACAAAGCCAGCGATGTTGGTCGGCCCCGACGATCCCCTGGACATGGCCCCGCACGCCGGAGTGCACTACGTCTCGCGAGGCGCATTGAAGCTCGCCGCAGCACTCGATGCATTCGGCTTCGATCCCGCAGGCAGGATCGCGCTCGATGCCGGCGCCTCGACCGGTGGCTTTACCCAGGTCTTGCTAGAACGGGGCGCGTGCCGCGTCCATGCTGTGGACGTCGGCCATGGTCAATTTCACGCGACACTGCAAACCCATCCTGGGGTCGTCCTTCATGAGCGGACGGATGTGCGCACGCTCAATGCGATCTGCCTCGATCATCCCGTGACGGCAATTGTCGCTGACGTGAGCTTCATTTCGCTTACCAAGGTTCTGCCCACGCTTGTCGAGCTCGCCGCACCGGGCGCTTGGCTCGTCGCACTCGTCAAACCTCAATTTGAGGTTGGTGCGGATGCGGTCGGCAAGGGCGGAATTGTAAAGGACGAAGCAGCACGTATGAGAGCCGTTGAGAAGATCGCCACGTTCATCTCCGAGCGCCCCGGTTGGACCGTCGCAGGTATCATTCCGTCCCCCATTGCTGGCGGCTCGGGCAATGTGGAGTTTCTCCTGGGAGCATCGTTCGATGGATGAGGGGGCGGACGTCGTTATCGAAAAGCTCGGTGCGGGCGGTGACGGCGTGGCCACGCGCAACGGCAGGCCCCACTACATCCGCTTTGCGCTGCCGGGCGAGCGCTGGCGCATCGCATCGTCAGACACTGGCGACGCACCGCAGCCATTATCTCTCAGTCCGCACCGGCGTTCTCCGCCCTGTGCACATTTTGGAACATGCGGCGGATGCGTTGCCCAGCACATGTCGCCCGAACTCTACGAAGCCTGGAAGCTCGGCATCGTGCGCGAGGCTTTCGCCCACCGTGGGCTTGACATCGACCTGCTTGCCCTTTGCCGCATGCCCGAACGTTCGCGCCGACGCGCCCAATTCGGAGTTGAGCGAAAGGGACGGACCACGCTGATCGGATTTCGTGAAGACGGTCAGCACAACCTCGTCGATCTGACGGACTGCCTCGTACTGGATCAGATGATTCTCACCGCGCTGCCACTCTTGCGCCAATTGGCCGAGATCGCGATGCCCGACCAGACCAGCGGCCGCCTTGCTGTCACGCGGCTCGACGCGGGCCTCGACGTCAGCTTCGACAATGGCTATCAGATGCTGCGACCCGAGGAGCGCGGCGCCCTCGCACGGCTCGTCTCAAACTCCTCGATCATCCGCCTCACGGTGTCGGGTGATCCGATCGTGATGGCCGCTGACCCTGCCTTGACCATCGCCGGCGTCACCGTGATGCCGCCTCCATCCGTCTTCCTTCAGGCCGTTGCCGAAGCCGAGCGCATCTTGAGCGACTTCATTCTGGAGCACCTGCCGCGCAAGGCGAAGCGCGTCGTCGACCTCTTCTGCGGCATCGGCACGTTCACCTTCCCTCTCGCACGACGTGCGAGCGTGACCGCGTTCGACAGCGATCGCCGCGCTCTTGCGACGCTCGAGCACGCCTTGCGGCACGCCAACGGCTTGAAGCTTGTCGAGGTTCGCCAGCGCGATCTATTCCGAGAGCCGCTGTCGGCCACCGAGCTGAACGCGTTCGACGCCGTGGTCTTCGATCCGCCGCGTGCCGGAGCAGCGCTGCAAGCCGAGCGGCTCGCGAAATCGCGCGTGCCGCTAGTGATTGCCATTTCGTGCGCACCGGCCACGCTGGCACGGGACGCCCGCGTCTTGATCGACGGCGGCTATGAGATGGGACCGCTATTGCCCATCGATCAGTTTGTCTATTCGCCTCATATTGAAGTCGCGACTGTATTCGCGCGCCCAGGTCGCTAGCCGCTGAGCTTTCACCACACGCCTTTTTTCAATCCTGTTGAGAGGTAGCCCCAAAGTGTCGGCGGAAAATACTTCTGTGAGGGTAAATCCACATGACGCGGCTTCAACCGCCCGGCCAGCGCATCCAGGATTGCCCTTGCGAAGAGCGCAATAGCATACGCGGCCTGAACATACTGGTAGCTTGCAATCGTGTCATCGTCCGCGAACTGGACCCGCATCTGGTAGAGCACTGCGCCGGTGTCCACGCCTTCATCGACAAGATGAACTGTAATGCCGGCGTGGTCGGGATCATCGTTGGCCAAAGCCCAATACCCCGGATGCTGGCCGCGGTACTTCGGGTTAATCCCCGCATGATAATTGATGAACGGAACGTTGACCGACTGGAGCGTCGCTCTGGAGACGATTCGCGTCCCGTAGACTGCGACGACAGCCGGTTGCAGCTCCCGCAGCAGATCGCGGCACACTTGCGAATTCACTGATGGCACACGAAACACCGACAGACGCGCGATCGGTTCACGGTTGAGATTGTAGCCGCGGCAGATCGCGTCGATGCGCGCCGCATTGGACCACAGCAAGCGCTGGAGGATGCCGAAGGCGATTTGTCCTGCGGTGCTGATCCAGCCGACTAGGCGGGCCCGCCGCCGAATGACATCGGTTTTGCTTTCGGGCGGTTCAAGAATGACGCTCAGCGATGTGGCGCCGAGCCGTTCCGTCAGTCCGTTGACGACGATGTTCGTGAGCTCGCCTTCGGCGGCGAGGACAACGACACCCCGTTTTAGTTTGGGTGCGAGCGGACGTTTTGAGGCGATAGCCACGTGCGGATCTTCCCTGGAGTGGGGCTGCCCTATGGCAGCCGCGCATGTACCCAGGCAATGTCCGTGCCAGCCCAGCCGAGGTTCCCAGTCCCGTTTACCAACTGAGCCACGAGCGAGCTGAACGTGTTAACCGCGGCGAGCGGGCGGAGCGGATCGCACGGCCTGCAACTCGTCAGCGATCCGCTGAGACTGAGACGGCCAGCTCGCTGCGACCCAGTCGTCCGTGCCGAACAGCCAGTAGCGGAAGCGATTGCGCCGGTAGTAGCGTTCCACGGTCGCCCGATGCATCTTTTCGACGGTCGCCGAGAGCCCCTCGAGAACGCCCATGCTGCGTTGGTTTTCCGATTCAAGAGCGGCGAAACGCTGATCAAAGCCCGACACCTTGGGAGCCAACGCGCCGATCTCCGCGCCGATCGCCGCAGTCCGCTCCGTCAGGGCCATCGCGAGTGCGTCGGTCGCCTGTCGGCCTTCGGACCGCCAGTTCTCGATGGAAGCAGCCAGTGTGTGCTGGTTCTGGTTGAGTTTCATCAGCGCTTCGTGCACTTCGGCCAGTTCCTCGCGGGCCACCGCCTGCGCTTCGAACGACTTTTGCGCGTAATCACGAATGAGCGCGTCCAGCTGAGCGATTTTTTCGGCCAGCGTTGAGGTCAATTCAGAGTGGCGGGTTTCCAAGCCATGCGTCATTTGCGTGAGGCGATCTGTCAGCGGCTCGACCACGGCTGCCGGGATGGTTGCGCGCTGGCGATCGAGGGCTTCCGCCACCAAGCCGATTTCGCCGCGCAAGGCGGCGCGCGCTTCCGCCGATCTCGCCCGATCACCGGCCAAGGCGTCTTCGATTGCACTCAAGCGCTGTGTGATCGTCTTGTCCTGCTCGCGCGACAACACGGCTTCCTCGATGATATCGAGGCGATTGGTCAGCGGTGTCAGATCAACCCCTGACGCCGGCCGCTTGCGCAGATCGTTCTCGAGTGTCGCCAAAACGAGACCGAACTGTTCGAGACTTGCCGATATTGAACGCTCAAGGTTCGCGACCCGATCGACGACGGGCGCGATATCGACTGTCGTGGACCGCCGCAGACTGGATACCGTTTCTTCGAGCGCTCCGAGTCGAGCTTTAAGAACACTCTGCAGGCTGTCGGCCAAGCCGCCGCCCAACCGCTGCGAATCCTCACGCTGCTGGGCCATGTCGCGCTGGAGCTGCTGCAGCATGGCGCTGAAGGCCTGTCGCTCAGCGCCAAGATCCGCGCTCAGAGCGCGTACCATCTGCTCCAGAACGTCAAGGCGCGAGTTCTGAATGTTGTCGACAGGTGTCGCGGAGACATCGACGCGTGGCGCGCGCGGACGCTGAGGGGGCGGTGCGGCAGGTGCAACGGGACGATCCCGCACCGGCTCGACATAGGCGGCATAGGTCTGAGACCGTGGCGCCGGCGCGTCGGCATAGCGCGGCGTCACGCGGGCGAGCAAGGCGAGGCCGGGCAGGTCGGGCTCGACGTCGATCAAGAGGTGCAAGAGATCGTCGATGCTTGCGGGCGCATTCCGGCGGGCGGCGATGAGGCTTGCAGCCCGCAGCACGTGTTCAAGTTCCTCCGAGCGCTGTGGTGCGGCGGCGCCATTGGTGAGGCCTACCGGAATTTCGCTTGCAATCACCGTCGCCGTCTCACGGCGAAGTTGCGCGACGCGCACGCCACGAGCCTCCAGTACTTCGGCAGCCTGGTCGATGCGCGTCAAGGCATGCAGAAGATGCTCGAGGCGAACCTCTGCCGAGCGGTGGGCCAGCGCGACATCGAACGCGTGATTGACACACGCGAGCACCACTTCATCGACCCAGATCGGCCCTGGAGCATAGTTGCCACGCGCTCGCGCACTAAATTGCGCCGACTCTCCTGGTGCGGCGCCAAGCGTATCAGATTGTGACGCGCTCCAGGTCCGCGGGGTGCGTAAATCCAGGTCTCCGCCTCTGTACGCCATACGCTTCGTCTCCTGATCGGGACTCTTTTGATTGCCGCCGTGGACCGAAAACAGCCCACTCTCCTCGCCTTGCACACCATGCTAATGACGGACTGTGTGCACAGCCGGGCTATCCCCGGATGTCCAAGCCCTCGCGGGAGCGCCTGACGGACAAGGCAAGGATAGACCCTTCCTGCCAGGACTGCGAGGGGGTGGATATCGTTCGACGTCGGATTGGTGAATGACCCAGGAGTGCGGCAGCCGAATGACGGGTACGCTCGGCCGCACGGAACACGCGGCCAAGTCACCCTATGGGCCGCTCAAGACGTCGCGATCGAGTCGTAATTTGGAAATTCTGGCTGGGCCCCTAGGTGGGCTCGGCGGGCAATACGACATCGGGGCCTTCGTTGCGGGGATTGTTCAGTCGCGGGCTCACCTCGATAATCTCCAGCAGCCCGTCGGGTGGGGGCGCAAGCAAAGGCAGGATGCCAACCGCGCTGCCCGCCGAACAATCGAGCCAGATGCCGAAATGCTCGGCCGCCACGATTACGGGCATCCGGTCATGCAGTCGCGCCATGGTCCGATTGGCCTCTGTCGTGAGGATCGCCATGGTTTCGATCTCACTGCCGTCGGCGCCGAGCCAATGCTCCCAAAGTCCAGCCATCGCGATGAGATCGCCGTTCACCGGCCGCACCAGATGCGGGCGCTTGGCACCAGGCGCACCGGTCCATTCATAGAAGCCCGTGGCCGGGACGAGACAGCGGCGATGACGCAGCGCGCCGCGAAAAGACGGCTTTTCGGCCGCCGTCTCCGATCGCGCGTTGATCAGGGTTGAGAAGCCCTTTGGATCTTTGACCCAAGAAGGAATGAGACCCCAGCGTACGAGCGCAAACTCGCGGGCGCCATGCGTCGACTGGCGCACGATCCCAACGGGTTGGGTCGGCGCGATGTTATAGCGTGGGGGAAAGGCCGGTACGGCGGGAAGTCCGAAATACGATCGGACGGCCTCCGGCGGCGCGGTGAGCGAATAGCGGGAGCACATAAAATAATGATACCACAATAAATATTCAGGACGAGAGGGCCACGCCGACTCCAGCACATGTGGACAGAGCATAATTTCTTCCAGAATCGATGGTAGCTGTTTCTAGTGCGGGTGCTGCCAATGGCCGAGCAACGTACGCCGGACCGGCGCGCGAGGTGCGATTGAACTGAAATGCGCACCGCCTAAGGATCACAGCTCACGATGTCGAAATGCATTCCTAACGGGAAGAACCGCAATTGCCTGCCGTCACATGCCCGCCGCTTCGGTGCACCAGCTTTGGCCCTGCTTGCGCTCGTATCGGCGAGCCCGCTGGCAGCAGCGCCGGATACACGCCCTTATGACGAGCAACTCCTGCGGCTGGCAGAAATTCTCGGCTCGATCCATTATCTGCGCGAGTTGTGCAGTGCCAATGACGGCCAGCTCTGGCGCAGCCATATGCGTGAAATCCTCGAAGCCGAGGGGACAAGCGCTCTACGCAAGGCTCGCCTGACGCGCAGTTTCAATCAAGGCTATCGCAGCTATAGCCGCACGCACACCACCTGCACGCCCTCTGCACAAACCGCCATTTCGCGCTTCTTGCTGGAAGGCGCAGAGATCTCCGAACAACTTGTCAAACGCGCCCGCTAAGAACTCGGCGGCAGGCGGCGCGTACGGGTCTCAGCGGCCGGCTCATATCTAACCATTTACCCTGAAACATCTCATCCTGCTCCTGCGTGGCGGGTGCGTGTTATGGCGGCGATCGCGGGCTGAAGGCGCGAACAGGGGAGTTCAAGACTGTCATGAACTGCGAAGCGTACGCATTGGCGGAAAGCGATGATCACAGCTTCAAGGCCCTGGGCCTCATCCTCGAGGCATGGGACGAAGGAACCGAATTGGGTGTCAAGTCCGAGCAGATGGCGTATGCCGCGCTGTTTGCGGCGCTGACGGACCTGGTGACGCAGTTTGGCGAGGAGGCCGTCGTGGAATTGACCAGGGGGCTGGAGAAGCGCGTCCAGACCGGAGAATTCACGCTGGGACGCGTCGTTCAATAACAGATACGGCGGCTACACTCTCACAGGCCATATCGCAGGATTATGGACTCATCGCTACTGCTAAAAGTCGGTACCCGTTACGAACTTCCACGCAACTTCTGCGATGAGGATAGCGCCAAACACCACAAGGGCCATTCCGGCGAATCGGTTGATTGTGCGCAGCTGGCGGTCCTCAACAAGATGGCGGAAACGTCCGATCAGGTTTGACAGAAAGACCCACCACGCCAGACTCCCTGCCATAATCGCAGTCACCATCACGATGGCTTCCAGTGTGGTGTGAACCTCAACGAACGTGCTGATCCCGCCAAAAATAGCAAACAGACCGAGCACTGCTCCCGGATTCGTGATGGTGAGCAGGAAAGTCTGCGGAATGTCCCATATGAAGTCCTTGAGCGAAACGTTGTCGTCATGCCGCAAATGGCGCGTAGCGATCCCGGGCACAGTCAAAAACAACTTGATGCCGAAAGCGACGAGCGCCAACCCACCGATGAGCTGAATGGCAACGCGATGATGTTCCACAGCGCCTGAAATGGCGCCGACGCCCATGGCGGCGAAAAAGGCAATCAGGCCGTCACCCAACACCGCACCGAGGCCGGCGGCAACCCCACCGAAAAATCCACGCTCAATCGCGCGCTGGATGCACAGCACGTTCACCGGACCGACGGGGGCCGCAACGAGCACGCCGATGATCAAGCCGACCGGGATTAGAAAAGGATTGGGGATGAGGTCCATTACACCGATCGTGCTTCACCCTGCGCTCGCCGCCCCACGAACAGAGCCACCAAAGCCCCCGCGCCACCGTTCGCGGTAGCGTCACACTCCAACGCACGACAGTGATGCGGACCAGGCTTTGATGCGGACCGCAACTCACCTGCGCGCTTGCACTCGGGAAGAGCGCGACTCGATCCGCCGCCACTGCCAGGGGTGCAGTGGTAGTGCGGACTTGTGCGCTTGTCTATGACAGCAACTGACACCCCCAACATGGGGGCTGAACCAACAACGCACGCTTCCTCCGAGCGTGCAGGAGCTGGCGCCTTCGCGGCAAAATCGATCGCTGCCCGACAAAAGGAATTATGACCGGTAGGCAACGGGTTGCCGGCACATGGGACGACGGTCGATGCGGTGCGCATTCCCCAAGTTAATCGTAGCAGGGATTGCTGCATTGCGTCAAATGGTCGAAATGAAATCCAAATGAGAGGGTTCCATGCTCGAGTTAGCTCTGGTAGGGAGCATTTTTGTCTCATATCGCCCAAGATCGGACGATCGTGACAGAACCGTGTGCCGTGTTCACACGGTACGCTGCTTCAACCCTCGCGTTGGTTTCGCCTCGCGTCTGTTCACAGAGGTGCCTATGGCCGTTCGCTCAACCCTTGCCGCATGTGCCGCGATGTTGTTCGCTGCTGGCCTCGCCGGCGGATCTGCGCAGGCAGAAATCCCCGGCGCATATGGCATGTGGAATGATTTTCGCCCCTCATCCAAGCCGCTGACAGGCGGTGGGTCGGGCTTTAATGCCCCCAATTCCCAGCCCACCCAGATCCTTCCACCACAGCCGATGAGCCCCCAGCAAGCAAAGCCCAAGTCAAAGCCCTCGGGTAAGCCTGTGGCTCTCATGCAGGGTGGGCCAAAACCGAATATCAGCGCCCAGCCGCCCCAAATTGTCAGGTTTTCTGGCCAATACGCCAAGGGCACAGTGATTGTGAAACAGTCGCAGAAGAAGCTGTTTTATGTGCTCGGCGGCGGCAAGGCCTATGTGTACCCGGTGGCGGTTGGTAAAGAAGGCTTCAAGTGGTCAGGAACCAATAAGGTCTCGCGGATCGCGGAGTGGCCAGACTGGACGCCG
The DNA here is from genome assembly GCA_021813195.1 of Pseudomonadota bacterium. The sequence continues at coordinate 4,760 of JAKALI010000006.1, read as the reverse complement.
CCGGCGGAAATGCGTCAGCGCAAGCCGGAACTGCCCTTGAAGATGACCGGCGGCATCTACAATCCGCTCGGAGCCAAAGCGATCTATCTGGGCAGCTCGCTCTATCGTATTCACGGCACCAACGACACCAAGTCCATCGGTACCGAGGCCTCGTCGGGTTGCATCCGCATGCACAACGGCCACGTGGTGCATCTGGCCTCGTTGGTTGGCGTCGGCACAACCGTGCACGTCGTCCGCTGAGCGGACGATCCCACGATCTCATGGTGCTCCTGTGAAAGAATTTGCGGCCGGAGAAGTTCCTCCGGCCGTTCGCTTTTCGGCCCATGAACCCGAATGGGCCGAGCATTCGTCAGCGCACGAGATGGAACAGCAGATCGTGGAGTGGCGAAGGACCTGCCATCAAATTAATGCCTGCGGCGCTCTTGGCCAGATAGAGGCCCGCAACCATTGAAGGAATGAACGCGGACCCGAGAAGTCCGGTCAGAAAACCCAATGCGAAGTCCCTCGCGCCCACCCTACTGCATGGCAAAGTTCGCCCGCTGTAAGGTTGTTTGTGCGACTGTGTCGGACATGGTGAGGGGCTACCCATGGCGCTGTGAGTGCAAGTACGAGGCCATAGCAATATGTTGCATGGGCCTCAATTTTCAAAGCGAACGCTTATTCTCCTTGCAATCGGACCTCCGAAGCTCCATGATCCAACGAAAATGATCGTTCGTTTTGAGAACGCCCATCAACGCGTCTGGTCTCGACCCACAGGTCCGCCATGCCCCGACTAAAACCCGACACCCAGCGCGCGCGCCGGGAGCACATTCTCGATGCAGCAGAGCGATGCTTCGCTCGTGCCGGCTTTCACGCGACCACCATGCAGGATATCTGTCGCGAGGCCGGCGTCAGTCCAGGCGCGGTGTACGTTTATTTCGCCTCAAAGGAAGACTTGATTTCCGGCATCGCTGAGCGGGACCGCCAGGAATTCCAAACTCGCTTCGCAAGCCTTGCCGCCGCCCCCGATTTTTTCGCGGCGCTGCAGGAACTCGGACAACTCTATTTCGTCGCCGACCATCCGCTGCGGCATCGCATCTGCATCGAAACAGGGCTCGAAGCGACGCGTAATGAGACGGTGGGAGCCATTCATCGGTCCGTCGATACATACGTGCGCGAGAGCTTTGAAGACCTATTCCGCCGCATGAAGCACGAAGGCCGCATCGCGCCTGAACTCGATCCTGCGGTGCTTGCGCGCATTTTTATGGTGATTGGAGACGGCATGTTCTGGCGACGCGCCACCGACGCCTCTTTTTCGGCCTCTGAACTCATACCAGGCGTTGTCGCCGTGATCCGCGCGCTCCTCCAACCCGTGGATGCGAGCGGCCGGGCGCCCGCCACCCCGGACATGCCAGAAGAGACCGCGGGGACGCCGCGCTTAAAGGAGGCGGTGTCGTGAGAACGAAAACCCTTCTCTCCTGGGTTGCGATCGCCGCGGGAGCCGCTGCTCTGTATGCCTCAGGTCAGCATCAAGCTGTGATCGACATCCTCACCCACCGCAAGCCTGCGAGTGAGAAACACGCCGTCGCTCCGCCGAGCGTGACGGTGGCGCGCGTCGCTCCCGCCGAATTCGTTGAGACCGTGCGGGTCACTGGCTCGCTCGTCGCGCGCGAGGAGATCTTCGTCAGCCCCGAGGTCGAAGGGTTGCGGGTTGTCGAAATTCTCGTCGAACAAGGCGACCGCGTGGAAAAGGGCGACGTCATGGCCCGGCTGGAGACCGAAACACTTGACGCCCAACTCGCCCAGAACGATGCGGCGCGTTTGCGTGCCGAAGCTATGATCGCCCAGGCAATCGCGCAAATCAAGGAAGTGGAAGCGCGTCTGGCCGAGGCCAAAGCCTCGCTCGAACGTGCCAAACCGCTGTCGAAGTCCGGTTACCTGTCGGAAAGCGTGCTCGATCAGCGCGCCGCTGTCGCAAACTCTACCGCAGCCCAACTTGCGGCAGCGAAAAATGCGCTCTCCGCCGCCGAGGCTGAAAAAGAGCAGATTGCAGCTCAACGGCGCGAACTCGCGTGGCGTCGCGATCGGGCAGAGGTGCGCGCCCCAGCTGACGGCATCGTCAGCCGCCGCGCGGCCCGGATCGGCACGGTCTTCTCATCCTTGGCACCGACGGGTGCCGAACCGATGTTCCGTATCATTCAGGACGGCGAAATCGAACTCGATGCTGACGTGACGGAAACGGATCTGCCCAAGCTCTCCACCGGTCAGTCCGCACGCATCGAAGTCGCGGGGGGGCTCGAGGTGACAGGCAAGATCCGTCTGGTCTCCCCAGAGGTCGATGCCACGACGCGTCTTGGACGCGTTCGCATCCTCATTGGGGCTGACGAGCGCCTGCGCATCGGCACCTTCGCCAGCGGTACCATCGAAACGGCGCGCGAGCGTGGCCTTGCGGTGCCGGTTTCCGCGGTCAGCACACAAGGAAAAACGGCGAGCGCACTTGTTGTTGTCGACGAAACGGTTGAAAGCCGGCCGGTGATCACCGGTCTCTCTGCAAATGGTCTGATCGAGGTCAAATCGGGTCTTGCCGAAGGCGAACGCGTTGTTGCGCGCGCTGGAACCTTCCTCAACAGCGGCGATCGCGTGCGGGCGGTCGAAAGCCCCGCCGGTCAACTGAGTGCCGCCCAATGAGCCTCGCGCGCATCAATTTTTCCGCGTACTCGATCCGTCGGCCTCTGCCGGCGATCCTGCTGTTCGTCGTGCTGTGCTTCCTCGGCATCATGAGCTTTCAGCAGCTGCCGGTGACGCGCTTTCCCAACATCGACGTACCGCTCATCTCGGTAACGGTCACGCAGGCGGGGGCCGCTCCCGCTGAGCTTGAAACGCAGGTGGCGAAGATCGTCGAAGACTCCGTCGCCAATCTCACCGGCGTCAAACATCTCATCACCACGCTCACCGATGGCGCGTCCACGACAGTCATCGAGTTCCGCCTGGAGATCGATACCGACCGCGCTTTGAACGACGTCAAGGACGCCATCGAAAAGGTACGTCCAGACCTGCCGCGCACGATCGATGAACCCATCATTCAGCGCATCGATGTGGAAGGCCAGGCGATCCTGGCGTTTGCCGCCGTCGCACCCGGCATGACGCTCGAACAACTTTCCTGGCATGTCGACGACGTCGTCAAGCGGGAGCTGCTGACGACGCGCGGCGTCGGGCGGGTGGAACGCTATGGCGGCGTCACCCGGGAAATCCGCGTGCTTTTGGAACCCGAGCGACTGCTGGCCTACGGGATTACGGCGGCTGAGGTCAATCGCCAAATCCGGGCGACGAACGTGGACTTGGGCTCGGGCCGTGGCGAAATCGGCAATCAGGAGCAGGCGATCCGCATCCTGGCCGGTGCGCGCGAAGTTGAGGCGTTGGCTGAGACGCGCATCGCGCTACCAGGGGGCCGGTACGTGCGCCTGTCGGAACTCGGCCGCGTGGTGGATGATGCCACCGAACCGCGCTCGTTTGCCCGGCTCGATGGCGAGCCTGTCGTATCGTTCTCGATCTTTCGCTCCAAGGGTGCCAGCGAACTGTCGGTGGCCGAAGCGGTCGAGGCGAAGCTCGCCCAATTGCGCACGCGCTATCCCGACGTGACGCTGACCAAGATTGACGATGCCGTGGCCTACACGCGCGGCAACTACGAAGCGGCGCTGACCACCCTGGTGGAAGGTGCCGTGTTAGCTGTGCTCACAGTGTTCGCATTCCTGCGCAACGCGCGGGCGACCCTCATTACCGCTATTGCGCTGCCCTTGTCAGCCATTCCGACTTTTTGGGCGATTAGCCTGATGGGGTTCTCGCTCAATCTCGTCAGTCTGCTCGCGATCACGCTCGTCACAGGCATCCTGGTCGATGACGCGATCGTGGAGATCGAGAATATCGTGCGCCACCAGCGCATGGGGAAATCGCCATATCGAGCGGCGATGGAGGCCGCCGACGAAATCGGCTTGGCCGTGATCGCCATCACGTTCACGATTGTCGCCATCTTTGCACCCGTGTCGTTCATGGGCGGCGTGGCTGGTCAATACTTCAAGCAATTCGGTTTGACCGTCGCGGTTGCTGTGACGTTCTCGTTGCTTGTCGCCCGCCTCATCACCCCAATGATGTCGGCCTACCTTCTGCGGCCGATGCCAGTGCATGACTCCGCGCCGGGATGGTTGATGAGCGCCTATCTGCGATTTCTGGCGGCGACCTTACGGGTCCGCTACCTCACGCTCCTCGCAGGATTCGGGGTGTTCTTAGGTTCGATCTACGCAACCGCACTTTTGCCGACAGGATTTATACCGGATGAAGACACTTCGCGCGTCGTGCTGTCGATCGAGTTGCCGCCCGGTGCGCGGTTGTCCGAAATGCGCGAGGCGGGCGATATCATCACGGAGCGCCTCAAGAAACTTCCCGAGGTCGATAGCGTCTTCGTGCTTGGCGGAACTTCGCCAACCGGACAATTGGAAGTCAGGCGCGGCGCCGTGTTCGTGCAACTGGTTCCCAAATCCGAGCGCGACAAGCCCCAAAAGGAACTCAAGGCCGATATCGCCGACCTCATTGCCGACGTTCCCGACGTTCGTGCGTGGTTTATCAACGAACGCGGCGAGCGGGAATTGTCGTTCTCCTTGCTATCGCGGGATGCAGGCAAACTTGCCGAGGCCGTCGCGGCCATAGAGAGCGCGATCCGCAAGGTCCCCGGCTTCTTTAACGTGGCGTCCAAGGCCTCCCTCGACCGACCGGAAATCCGCATCGTG
>JAKALI010000260.1 GCA_021813195.1 Pseudomonadota bacterium | reverse complement strand
GCCGAACACGATTGGCCCGGTCGCGCCGTCGAGCTCTGGGATTGCCACCATGATCGTCTGCTCGACGGGCATCAACCCGCGATCGGACGCCGCCCATTCTTCGATCGATTGGAACTCGATGGCCTGGGCCGCAATGTAAGGGACATCGAGGCGCGCGAGCATGTCCTCGGCGGCTTTGGCGTCGTTGTAGGCCGGTCCGCCGACGAGCGAGAACCCGGTGAGTGAAACGACCGCATCGACGATCGGCTGGCCACGTTCGAAGAAATATTGCTCAATCGCCGGTCGCGCATCGAGGCCGGTTGCAAACACGGGGCGAACATCAAGGCCACGGGCCTCCAGCGCTGCGATCACGCCGTCATAATGTGCGGCGTTGCCGGCCAGCAGATACGAGCGCATGACGATGAGGCCGACTGTTCCAGCATGTCCTGAGCGCGGCAGATCCGCCGCATTCTCCGTAACGCGACTGGGAAGGCGCGGATGATAAAGCCCAACATCCGGATAATGCTGCGGAGGTGGAGCCTTGACGGAGCCGCGTAAGTGTCGGCGCTCGCCGTCGGCGTAGCGATCGACGAGGAAGCGCACCATGCCGGCGATATTCTCCTCCGAGCCTGCCAGCCAATATTGCAGGGTGAGGAAATAGGCTCGCACGTCCTGCGCGGTGCCAGGAATGAAGCGCAGGATTTTCGGTATCCTACGCAACATCGCCATCTGATTGCGGCCGGACGCTGCCTGATCGCGCTTGGAGGAACCGCGCAGGCGCTTAAGCAAGCCCATCGCGCCGCCGGGCTCGCCGTCCATGGAAAACCCGCCGAGCCGCGTCAAACGAATAACCTCGCCGGCGGACAGGCAGCCGATCATGGCATCACACTGGGGCCGGCGTGCTTGCAACCAAGGCAGCACGGCGCGGATGTGATCCTCCATGAAGAGCATGGTGACGACGATGATGTCACCGGTCTCGATGGCACTGCGGCAGCGCTGCAGCGCCGCGTCATCCGAGCCCCACTCTGCTGCGGCGTGCAGGGAAAGCTCCAATCCGGGGATGGCACGTTCGAGTTCCGGCCGCACCCGGTCGAGCGCACCGGCAAGGTGGCTGTCGAGGGTGACGATCACAACCCGGATAGGGGCGGCGTCAGCGGCTGTAGTGAGCTTTGGCATCATACAGCGTCTCGAGGGTAATGGTCGAAATTCCGCGCTCGGAAGCGAAGCGCTCAGTATTTCGGCGCGCCTTACCGCGCACGAAGAAGGGGATCTTTTTCAGTTCGCTCTCAGCTTCGGGCGTCCAGCCGCCGGAGTGGGAGGAGGGCTCCAAGGCGACTGACTCCGGGCGCGCGGCAGCGGGAGTGGTGGTTACAGCGGTGGGTGCCGTGTTCGGTGCGCGCGATTTGCCCAAGTGTGATGGCCCGTGCGCGTCGTTGAATTCGAAGTCTTCACGGAACATGCCGAGCAGGTGTTCTTCGAGGCCCATCATCAAGGGATGCACCCACGTATCAAAAATCACGTTGGCGCCCTCAAAACCCATTTGCGGGGCGTAGCGCGCGGGAAAATCCTGGACATGCACAGGAGCCGAAATGACGGCGCACGGAATGCCGTGTCGCTTGGCGATATGCCGCTCCATTTGCGTTCCGAGCACCAGTTCCGGCTGCAGTTCGGCGACGGCCGTTTCGACTTCCAGGTAATCATCGGTGATGAGCGCGGTGAGCCCGTAAGCTTCTGCTGCGGCGCGCACCTCGCGGGCAAATTCGCGCGAGTAGGTGCCGAGCCCGACGACCTTGAAGCCCAGTTCACGCTCCGCAATACGCGCGGCCGCGATGGCATGGGTGGCGTCTGCGAAGATGAAGACACGCTTGCCTGTGAGATAGGTTGAATCGATGCTGCGCGCGTACCACGGCAGTCGGGATGTCAGACGCTCCAAATGAGGTGCCGGATCGATGCCGGCCAGCCCCGCCACCTCCGCGATGAACTCGCGTGTTGCTCCGACCCCAATCGGGATCGTTTTCGTGTAAGGCTGGCCAAATGTCCGCTGCAGATATTGCGCGGCTGGGGCGGCAACTTCTGGGTAGAGGACGACGTTGAAGGCCGCTTCACTCAAATGGACAAGATCGCTGGGACGACAATTGAGCGGAGCGACGATCCGCACGTCGATACCGAGCATGGCCAGGAGGGCGGAAATCTCCGTGACATCGTCACGATGCCGGAACCCGAGGGCAGTCGGCCCCAGAATATTGCAGGTTGCGCGCGGCAACCCAGCATCTGCGGACGGCGCATTTCCAGCTTGCTGGGGCGGGGCCGCGAACACCCGCACGAGCCGGTAGAAAGTCTCCGCCGCTCCCCAGTTCTCTTTTTTCTGATAGGCGGGAAGTTCTAGCGGCACGACGGGGCACGGCAATGCCAGGGCGCGGGCGAGGCCGCCCGGATCGTCCTGTATGAGTTCCGCCGTGCACGATGCGCCGACGATCATGGCTTCCGGCGCAAAGCGCTCGTAGGCGGATCGTGCGGCCTGCTTGAAGATTTCCGCCGTATCGCCGCCTAAGTCCCGGGCCTGGAATGTCGTGTAGGTGACGGGTGGTCGCTTTGATTGCCGCTCGATCATGGTGAACAGCAGATCGGCATACGTGTCGCCCTGCGGCGCATGAAGCACGTAATGCAAGCCATCCATGGCGGTTGCGACCCGCATGGCGCCGATGTGGGGCGGTCCTTCATATGTCCAGAGTGTGAGCTGCATGATCTCACACCTCCAGTCGCGTGCGACGGATGAGCGGGCGCGCGAAGAGTTCAGCGAGATCGGCGGCCTGCTCGAAGCCCTGTATTGGCGTGAACAGCAGTTCAATCGACCATTTGGTCGTAAAGCCTTCCGCCTCGAGCGGATTGGCGAGGCCCAGGCCGCACACGATGAGATCGGGACGAGCCGCGCGACAACGGTCGAGCTGACGTTCGACGTCCTGCCCCTCGCTCAACATGGTCGCTTCGGGTAAGTCGGCAATCTCGACCGCCATCTGCTGGCGATTGAGATACGGTGTGCCCACTTCAATGGGCTCCATGCCCAATTCGCGTGATAAGAAGCGCGCGAGCGGGATCTCGAGCTGGCTGTCGGGGAAGAAAAAGATCCGCTTGCCCTGCAGGCGGAAGCGTTGGGCAGAGAGGGCCTGTCGGGCGCGGGCGCGGGGGGCGGCGATGACCTCGTCGAAGCGTGCGGCAGGGACGCCCCAAGCCTCAGCAGCAGCCTTTAGCCAGTTCGTCGTCCCTTCCGCGCCAAGCGGGAAGGGGGCCTCAAGTAGTTTAGCGCCGCGTTCCTGAAGGAGCCGAGTCGTCTCCGTCAAGAACGGTTGGGCGAGCAGAATGCGTGAATTTGGTCCGACAGGCGGCAGATCTGCTGCGCGGCGCGGCGGCAGGAAGTGCACCGGGGCGATGCCGAGCTCGCCGAACAGACGGTGGAACTGGTCCTCAACGATATCGGCGAGAGCGCCGGCAATGATTAGAGATGGGGCGGCGTTAGCGGCATCAGCGGGCATTTCCGGCACGAGGGCCGTAAGGCAGGCATCTTCGCCTTGGGTGAATGTTGTTTCAATCCCGCTGCCTGAGTAGTTGAGCACGCGCACGGCTGGAGCATGCTGCACCGAGAGCCGCTGCGCCGCGCGGGAGAGATCGAGCTTGATCACCTCGGAGGGACATGAGCCAACGAGGAACAGCAGTCGAATGTCTGGGCGGCGCGCGAGCAGCCGACCCACGACGCGGTCCAATTCATCGTTGGCGTCGGCGAGGCCCGCCAAATCCCGTTCATCGATGATCGCTGTCGCAAACCGCGGCTCAGCGAAGATCATGACGCCGGCCGCCGATTGAATGAGATGGGCACAGGTGCGCGATCCGACGACAAGGAAGAAGGCGTCCTGAATGCGTCGGTGGAGCCAGATGATGCCGGTCAGGCCACAGAAGACTTCACGTTGACCGCGTTCGCGCAGCACCGGACGATCGCTGCAGCCCGTCTGCGGGCGATTAACGGGGGAGACCGTGAGAGCCGATCCGCTCATGACACGGCCTCCGCGGCAGGTGCTGGCTGTGTTGCGGCTGGAATTGCAGCCGACTGCAGGCGTGCGGCGCGCAATTTGAGCAGGAATTGCGTGGCGTTGATGACGTAGGCTGCATACGCGGCAAGGGCCAGCCACATTTGGCCGTTGATGCCGAGCCACGCCGTTGCGAGCGCCACGAGGTAGGCCGTGTGGAGCGCAATGACCAGCATGCTCACCACGTCTTCCCAGAAGAAGGCGGGAGCAAATAGGTAGCGGCCGAAGACTTCCTTCTCCCAGATCGCGCCCGTGACCATGATGGTGTAGAGCAGCGCAGTCTTGGCGATGATGGAGATCGTTGCTGCGGTTTCGCCTTCACCCGTGATCAAGAACGAGACGACGAGCCAAAGGCTAATCAGAAAAACGGCGAACTGGAGCGGGGCCAGGATGCCTTGCACGATAGTCCACGGCGACGCATCGCGTCTTGAGCGCTCTTCTGGCGTGTAGAGCGGGCTTTGAACCGCTGATCGGGAACGCGGGCCGTGCATGAGACCGTCCTGCCCTTGAGCGCGGCATGAGGGAGCCCCTCGCGCCAACAGGCAAAGACTACGACCGCATTTGAGCGAATGTCAATTAGCGTGGACGTAAATTTCGCTTTACATTTTTTGTCGACAGGATTTCAATCTGGCGAATTCGCGATGGTGTGCGGCGGCCAAACGTGCTTAGCTGTCGTCGTGGCCGATAGAAGCCAGCAATAACGATCCTGGGTGCATCGTCGCCTCGCGGTTTGCCAATTGAGTGCGTTTCGACGTCTCAAGAGTGTGGGCCGTACTGTTGGGAGGACTGGCCCCGATGTCCATCACGCGCCAAATCATCGACGCGCTGGCAGAGTGGAACTCATGCGAGGATCGTGTGCAGCGCCACAAAGAGCCGCGTGCCCAACGTTCGCAGCGCTTTCTCGCCGATGAGGGCGGACAAAATTCCATTCTGGCGAGGACCATCGAGGGCGAAGTCATCCCGCGGTTGATGCTTGCCCATCGTGTGACGGCACCCGTTGATGAGCCGTCTCAGCGCGCTGTGGTCAGCGCTTCGCCTGAAGACATTGCAGAATTGGCGCGCTTAGTTCTTGAGCACGACACGGCCGTTGCTCTCGCATTCGTCGATGCACTGCGTAATCGCGGTTTAGAAGTCGAGGTCATCTATATCGAACTTCTGGCACCCACGGCGCGCCTCTTGGGCGAGATGTGGAAGGCGGATCTGTGCGACTTCACAGATGTCACCATGGGTCTTTCGCGCCTGCAGCAAATCGTGCTGCAGATGGGTGCCGAAACCGAAGATCATCATGTGCATTGCAGCAATCTTCTTGAGGCTCCGCGCATTCTCCTAGTTCCCATGTTGGGCGAGCAGCATACGCTTGGTCTGATGCTGGTCGAAGAGCAGTTCCGTCGTTGCGGGTGGGAATGCAGTTCCGCGGCACCGCGCTCCGAGAAGGATTTGCTCCGTATGGTCAAGAGCCAACATTATGATGTGATAGGAATATCTGCGAGTTGTGACGTATTGCTCGATCCAGTGACGAGTGTTATCCAAGATGTCCGGAAAGCTTCCAAGAATTCGGGTGCCATCGTCCTAGTCGGCGGTGGCATTTTTACCGACAACCCTCAATATGTAAGCCGGGTTGGAGCCGACGGTACCGCCGAAGATGGTCGTCAAGCTGCAGCTGAGTTACGACGCTTGCTGGAGACGCGGCTGAAAAGCAGCTGAAACTTGCAGGCACAAACATGGGTATGCTGTGTCGTTATGGAAATCCGCGTGGGCACGAAACGATACGAGCCGTTCCGCTCACCAAAGCGGTCTTTGGGCGATCTCGACGCTGAAGCGGCCGCGCGGCTAATCACAGCGGCCTCGGATATCGCGCTGGTCATCGATGCGAAAGGTGTCATTCGCGACGTGGCCCTGGGCAGCGAGGAATTGTCGCGCGAAGGTTTTACGAAGTGGGTTGGGCAGCGTTGGGTTGATACTGTCAGCGCTGACAGCCGCCAAAAAGTCGAGGAGATGCTAGCCCAAGCAGATGGGCCCAGCGAGGCCCGCTGGCGGCAGGTCAACCATCCCATGCCGCGCGGAGCGGACCTTCCCGTGCGCTATTCTGCCGTGCGCGTGGGGAGTAACGGTCGCGTTGTCGCTGTCGGTCGTGATCTGCGCGCGCTTGCTGCAACACAGCAAAAACTTGTTGCTGCCCA
>JAKALI010000259.1 GCA_021813195.1 Pseudomonadota bacterium | reverse complement strand
ACTGTGAGCGTTCAGCCAGGAGGCTAGCGTGAAGAACAAAATCCCAATTCTCATCCTGGCCCTAGCCGCGTTTTGCGGACTGGCGGCCGCGCAGCAAACTACCTACGGGTTCAACCTGTTCCATGGCCCATTCACGTCCGGCGGTAACGTTCCGCCCATCGACTACCTGGGGCCATATTTTGAACTGCCGCAGGTGACGGCAGGAGCGACCGGCTACGTCCAGTGGACGAACGGCACCGTCTACCCGGACGGACACACCGCTCAAGGCGTTCAGGTCGCCGCGAGCACGTCTTCCAGCGGTGTCGCGCTTGACGCTTCGGAGAACTCCTGCGTATACCCGGCGTTCACGACCTGCGACATCATCTATGCGAACTCCAGTGGTACGGTAGCTAAAACGACATCGATCGCCACGGCCAAGGCGGCCGGCAACACCGTGCTGGCCTATGTCGAGACGAACTCCAGTTCGGTGCCGACTAAAATCACGTATCCGTACCAGATTACGGCTGCGCTTCCGCCTTACAATCTGGCGACGGATATGACCGGGACGCTCCCGGTGGCCAACGGTGGTACGGGCGAGACCGCCTATGGCGGATGGGCGATCATTGCCGGCGCTTGTACCGGAACGGTCGGATCTGCTGAAACCGAGTCTCCGTTCCTGCTAGGCGCCGTGCAGACGGCGTGCTCTGGTGCTACAACCTCGACGGCCGGGATGGTCATGCCCTCGGCCGGGACGCTGCAGGATCTGGAGGTGGCTTCCAGCGCGGCTGTCGTCGGTGGGACGGGCAAGGACGTGGCCACTATCCTTGATAATGGCACGGCGACGGCTCTCACTTGCACCATTGCTGCTTCAGCCAAGACATGCCACGACACCACGCACACGGCGGCCGTCGCGCAAGGCGACATCATTACCGCCACATTCGTCACGGCCACGACTGATACCGCTGCCAACCTCTCGATTTCGGTCGAGAAGCATTAAGGGCTGGCTGCGGTTCCAGTCTCCTTTCCGCAGCTAGAAGGCCCCTGGGCAACTGGGGGCCTTTAATTTATGGCCACCAACCTCAGTCGAGAGATCGCGTTCTACCGGAACAAGGGCGAGAATTGGCTAGCTTTCGCTCTGCAGAAGATTCAGACGGCGCTGAACGCGCCATCGTCGTCTTCCGCCGCGCTGTCGGCATCGGCATCGGTCTCGTCGTCACAGGCTGTCCAGACGGTTATCGGGCAACAGATCGTTGGCGTTCAGGGTCAGAAGATCACGGCTTCGAGCATTCAGCCGGGGGCGGTTGGATCGTCGGCTCTTGCGCCAGGCGCAGTCAGCGCATCGACGATTCAGGCAGGCTCAGTTGGCACGACCCAACTTGCCGCCGGCGCAGTGACCGCCACGGAGACGAGCGGAGTCATTGCTTCCAAGGCGTTGACGACATCGTTGGCGCAGGTGGCGACCGTCACGCTTACGACCGACGGGGGGGACGTTCTGGTGTCGGCCTCGGCGCAGCTTAACAACACCGGGGCGTCGTCTGAACCTGTACAGATCCAAATATTCAAGGGCGACAACACGGGAACGAAGCTGTTGGACACGGGCGCGTCGGGAATCCCGGTCGGGGCATCTGGGTCAGTTCCGTGGGGAGTGTCTGGAATCGTCGATTCCTCGCCTGGGGCCACGCAGCAGTACAGCGTGTATGCCGCCATCGCTGCTGGTACAGGGACGCTCACAAACCTATTGCTGACTGCGACGAACTTTAAAAAGTGACCTACCCTCTCGGCCCGTAGCGCCCTTTTGAATCTCGCACAGGGTGGGGGCGCACTCCACGTGCCGTCAGTATGTCCTGGCAGGCACGGCAATCGGGCCTGGCATCCCCGCCGCCATGCGCGGCCCGGATATGCGACTCCAGCTTTACCGCGGCACTGGCCTTTTCGCCCAAGCGCATGCCTCCAGACAACCGCTGGCAGTCAGCGTATCCGGTGCGAATGCCGCAACCCTTGCTCCCCGCGCGAAATTGCTTCTTCCCGTTCACCTGTTGCGCCTCGCCCGCGCACCCGGCCCGCGCGGAAGCGACGCCGCCTGCTCTGTAGCAGGGAGCACGTAGCCGGTCTCAGGCTCGTCCGCCCACTCGTCGTAAACCATCAGCGTCGCGTCCCACCGCGAAACGCCCGACCGGTGCTGGATAGACCGAACGGCGAGCTGCCCTGCGCGCGTCAGCCCGCGAAACATCGGGTACGCCGGCCCGAACCTGTCCAGCAGTTCGCGCGCCTGGGCCATCGTGCAGTTGATCTTGCGCGACTCCATACGGCGCAGCACTCGCAGCGCGGGCAGGCTGGCGCCCCAATAGCGGCGGTAGGCCAGGGCGCACTGTTCCCGGTGCGATTCTTTGTACTTGCGGGCGGCATCCCTAGCGCTTTGGCGATTGCGACGCCTCCACTCGCGAGCGGCCGCCGTGTTGTGCTTGCCGCGGCGCTGTTCGTTCCCGCACGACCGGCAGCGATAGAGCAGCATGATCTTGGTCCTGCGGCGCGCTACCTCCATCTCGGCCAGCGGCTTGTCCTGGCCGCAGCGGCGGCAGTGGCCGCTGTTCGGTAGGTCGGATATGCGCGCGTAGGTCGGCATGTTACGTCGTCGGAGGCGTCAGGCATTCCGCTTTCCCTTCCCAAAGTACCGCAGGCGCATGAATCCGGCGCCCGTCTTCAGCCGCGTCAGCACGTCATTCGCCGCCTGCGGAGCTAGTCCATCCAAAAATTGCCGCAAGGCGCGGAATTCCGAGGCCGTCAGCTTCCCTTTCGCCCGGTTGCATTCCTCACACAGCAGCGCGAGGTTCTGGAGTCCAAGCTCGCCGCCGCGCGAGACCGGAAGGGAGTGGTCTACGACCAGTGTCAGCGCGTTCAGGGACAGCGTGCAGCTATCGCAAGGAGTAGTACCGCTGGCGTTGCGGCTGCCGAGGCACATACTCAGGTAGTCGCGGAACTCTTCCAGCGAAAACGGCAGCTCACGCCCAACCCGGATCACGTTCCCGCGCTTGTTCCGCTTCTCCGCGAAGCGGGCCTTCATGTTCCGGTAGATCGATCCGGAACGCTTGAGAAATTCTTGTTCTGTGGTCATCCAGCGCCTACCTCCCCACCATCGCCGCCACTTCCGCCGGCGTCCAGCCGAAGCAGCCAATCTGCTCGGCGTGCTTCGGGTACAGCGTAGCGAACCGGCGGCAGCGCTCGATCTCTTTTCCGAACCACGCCGCCCACTCCTCGTAAGTGATCGCGGCTGGCGCACTGGCCTGCAACCGGCTTTCCGCCGGAGTTCCGCAGCGCGCGCAGCGCACCGGACTGTCCACGAGGCTAAGCGTGGTCCACACATGCCCGAGCCGCCTGCAGATCGCGTGCAGGGGATTTTTGTAGTAGTCACCGATCATCTTTATTGATGCCCCCGAGCTTTGACCTCCACGATGAAACTGGATCGGTTCCCATAGACGGCCAAGAGGTTGGCGATCATAGCGCGGGCCGCCGACCGGCAGGAAGCTTCCGGCTCTGGGTAGCCTTCGTCGCCGGTTGCTGACACATACCAAGACATTCTTCACTCCTTGGTTTCCTTCCCGGTCCGGCGCCCCCATACTTTGCCCGTCAGGGGCGCCGGTTTGGTTTCCGGGAGCCGTTAGACCTGCGGCGCACCGGGCGATGCCGGGGCCGTGGTTCCAGTAAACGCCTTCTTGGCGTCCTGGTAGATCGCTTCAATGGCAGCGATTGACTTGGCGTCGAATCCGATGTTCCCAAGCTTATCGGCGAACGCCGAGGCCGCCGCGGCGCCCAGCGATTCGAGGTCCTGCCGAATCGCTAGGGCTCCCCCAATCGCGGCGTTCATGTCGGCCTGGACGGCCTCCAGTCCGCGCGACTTGAAGGCAGCGGCCAGCAGGCCAACCACCGGCGCATATTCCTGCAGTACGCCGGCGGCTGCCGGCAGACCCTTTCCGACCAACCAAGCAAAGACGTGTCCAATTCCGTTGAAGATTTTGCCAAAGAAGTTCAAGATGTCCTCTCGTCCCCGGCAACTCCGCCGGGCGGTTGCGACCACATCAAAACGGCATCGCGTCGTCGTCGATCGCTGGTCCGACAAAATCGGTTCCAATCGGCGGGGTACCCGCGGCGCGTAGGACCGCCTCAGCCTCTGCTTTTCCGGCCTTCGTGCGCCGGTTTAGCCGGAGGCCGCATTCGCGGCACACGATCCGGCGCAAGCGTCCGGTAGCCGGATGGATGATCCAAGCGTGCGCCCCAAGTCGGAAATAACGGTGTAGCCATCTCATTGACGTGTCCTCCATAAATACCAGATCGCCAGGACCGTCCCGGCAATCGGGATGGCGAACAGCGCGGTTGCCTTGGCCCACCGGGTGTTCATCCACGCACCGCCATCGAACTGGACGACACTGACTGAACCCCCGGATAGCGAAGGTTGCCCTTTAGCGCCGTCGCTTGGCGACGCAGAAACACCATGTCCGCTGCGACTGCCTCAAGCGGGACCGTACCGGCAGCCACGGCCTTGACTAGCGCCATGAGGTCGGTCACCGTTGCGCTCCACGTCTCACGCAATGACATGCCTGAGATCCTCGGCACAGACGATGCGATGACGACGGGCGCGACATAAACCGGAGCGGGAGCAGCGGCCTCTTCCGCAGCAACGGTGAGGATCTTCTCTGCCGCTCCGGCGTTGCCGGCCTGTTCGGCCGCGATGGCATCGGCAAGGGCCTGCTCCTGCGCCTGACGCTTGCGCTCTTTCTCTTCGGCCTCGGCGCGCAGTCGCTCTTGTTCTTGCAGCCGACGCTCCTCGTCCCGGCGCTTGCGTTCTTCCTCTTGCAGGAACTTCCCAACGCGCTGTTTGAGAAGCGTCTCGGCAAGGTCCAGTGGCTCGTCGAACTTCTTGCGTTGCGTAAGCAGCGCCTTATGAAGGTCGTGCGCGGCCTTGATGTGCGGATTGAACGTCGCAGCGATCTCGTCGCGGAGCCCGGTTATGGCGATGAGCATCCCGGACGCGGCCATATACTCGTCGTTGTTGCGCACCAGCGCAGCTTGGGCGCGCGGCACGATGTCTTGCAGCTTCGGGTCAATGGACGCAGCGTCCGGTCCCGGCTGAACGGCCAAAGTGGTCGATTCCATTATTTCGTTCTCCTTTTCCATGTCTCGATGGCAAGCGCGGCCCGGAAAATCTGTTCGTCGGCTGGGCCGCCGTATGAATACAGTGAGTAGCTCCCGTCGTTGCAAAGCCGCACTGCCTTGCGTTGCCTACGGATGAAGTCATGCTCTCTCAAGGCAAGTTCGTACCCGGCGAGCTGGAGTGCCCATGACCGCTGGATCGAACCCGTCTTGATGTCGATGATGGTGGGCTTGCCATCAAGGTCGCCTTCGCGGTCGAGTGTGTAGCCGTACCTCATCCCCGATACGCACGCAATACCAGCGTGCTCGATCAGCCGAGGCGTGAAGCTTGTCTCCTTCACGAACCGAGCATAGGCACGGCAGAAGGGCTCCAGTACCGTCCCCTCGACCTGTGACCAGTCCTCTTCGTTCACATCGAACAGCTCGCAGAAGCGGTGGACCGCAGTACCTCTATCGGCAGCGTACCGATAATCTTCCTCGTCTCCGGGGACGAACGTTGAAGCCCCGACGCCCTGGAGTATTTGGGTCACCGACGGCACTGCATTGCCGTCGGCATCCCGGTAGGTGTGAGTCAGCGCGTCGAAGGTGAAAGGAGGAGAGGCCATCAGCGCTCCTCCCCGAACTCCAGCGCTACGCCCTGCGGCGGCGTGGTCGCCTCAAAATACTTGCAGATTGCGTCGTACTCCGCCTTTGGTATCTCCCGCGTCGAGGCGACATGCAGCAGGTCCGCCAGGACGACCTTCATCTGATCCGGCGCCCACCCTTTGCCACGAGCGATTGCGAACAAGCGCGCCGCCTGCTTCTCGCTGATGCAGTCGGCTTGTGCCTGCTCAGGGGCGGCCGGCGCGGCCTTGGGCTCTTGTGCGGCGCTGCGGGGCTGGACATGCGGGATCGGCGGCTTGGGCGTTGCTTCGGCCTGATGAAACTCCGCCGGCAAGTCCTCCAAGTCTTGGTTGAAGCAGTCCGACGCCGCCGTTACCGTGAGCGTCATGTCGATCTGAGCGCGCTTCTTCGCCATTTTCAGGACGGTATTGGCGATGTCGGCAGCGCAGGTCTTGACCTGCTCAACGCAGTAGGGGCCGGAGTTCCCCTTTTTCCATTTCTTCCGGCGCTCGTGCTCGGGA
>JAKALI010000258.1 GCA_021813195.1 Pseudomonadota bacterium | reverse complement strand
GCACCGCCGCCACCACCACGCGCGCGACGACCAGCAACGCCACCGCGACCAGCAGCGCGCGCAGGTTTTGCGTGGCCGATGGCGGGCTCACCGCGTGTGCCAAACGAACCGGCTCGACATCGTGTAGTTCCACAACAGGCCCACCAAAGCGCCGGTCAGGCCGGCCAGCCACCACACCGGCCGCTCGACGTAGAAATAGGAGGCGATGCCGACATTGGTGAGCGCCCCCGCCGCGCCGATCAGGCAGAAGCCGGCGAAGCCCTTGAGCATCCCGAGCCCCTTCAGCCGCCGGTCGCGATAGGTGAGGAAATTGTTGAGCACGAAGTTATTGCCCATCGCCGTGAAGGTGGCGAGCGACTGGGCCGCCGGAAAGACGGCGCCGGCATAGATGAGGCTCGCCTTCAGCACGATCAGATGCACGCCGAGCCCGGCCGTGCCCACCAGCGCAAACAGCAGGAAGCGCGGATTGACCACGCCGAAAGTCATCTTGCCCAGCAAGAGGCCGAGGAACTCGATGCCGACGCGGCTGTCGAACTTGCTCTCGCCGCTGAAGCGGGTACGGAAAACGAAGGGCTCCTCGGCGATACGCAGCTTGCCGCCCGCCGTGGTGACGATGTCGAGCAGGATCTTGAAGCCTTCGGCCGTGAGATCGCCCGCCATCGCCTCCACCACTTCGCGGCGGAGCATGAAGAAGCCGCTCATCGGATCGCTGAGCTGAGTGCCGAGGAAACGCTGCGCCGCCCTGGTGGCGATGCGGCTGAGCGCGCCGCGCTTGGCGTCGAAGGCTTCGGCGCTGCCGCCCTCGACATAGCGCGTGCCGACCACCAGGTCGGTGTCGCCCCGTTCCAGCCGCGCCAGCATCCGGGGCAGGATGGCTTCGTCGTGCTGCAAATCGGCGTCCATCACCGCCACGAAGGGCGCGGCCGAGGACAGGATGCCCTCGATGCAGGCCCCGGCCAGCCCCCGGCGCTCCACCCGCCGGATGCAGCGCACGCGCCGGTCCGAAAGGCTGAGGCGCTTGGCGACGGCGGCGGTGCCATCGGGCGAATTGTCGTCCACGAAGATCACTTCCCAGGCCACGCCGCTCAGCGCCCGCTCGATGCGCGACACCAACTCGGCCACGTTGCCGGCCTCGTTGAGCGTGGGAATCACGACCGACAGCACCGGCCCGGGGCCCGTGGCGGGGGTCGCGGCCGGGCTGGCGGGCGTGGGGACGGCGGACAGGGGCATGCGGGAGGATCCGTGCAGCAAACGGCCCCTATGAACCACAGTTCGGTCCGGCCGAGTAGTCTTCCGCGCCAGGCCGCGTGGGGCCGGGCCGTTGACAATCGGCAATCCGGCAGGCCGGGCAGCGGGCCGCCGGGCGCAGCGAGGGTGGAGCCGGACCGGCCGGGTCGGCCCTTCCGCCAGCCGGCGGGGGGTGCTAGAGAGGCTGCCCGCGCGGGCGTAGTTCAATGGTAGAACGGCAGCTTCCCAAGCTGCATACGAGGGTTCGATTCCCTTCGCCCGCTCCAAACAATTTCAATGTCTTACGTGAGATTTTCCGTCAGTAGACGGAGCAGTTTTTCCATAGTTTTTCCAGTTCTGTTATTGTTCTGTTCTCTGAGATTCGCGCGCGAGTTCGCATGGCGTTCACCGACTATGGCAAGACGACGAAGTTGAGCAAGCGGCAGCAATGGCCTGCCCGCCGGATGGAGAGATTATCGATGTCAGTCTCATTCGGATTGCGAGCGCTCGCCTCTCCCCACTAAGCGTCTCCTGGGTTGTTGACTGTGCCAGGTCCGCTTCGCTCCTGAGATTTTCAAGGTTGCCTTCTTATGATCGGAAAAACCGCATTCTTCCGGCCGCTGTCATGAGAAAAGTGGCTTTTGGCCTCCAGATCAGTGGCTTATCCTCGGCACTCAATGTCATCGATCGTGTACTTTTATGATTGTAATCGAACGATGACATATATATAATGTCAGCTATCGCTAACATCAGATAGAGCCATGCTGATACGTACGCCATCCGATCTCGGAGCTGCCATCCGGAACCGCCGCAGGGAACTGGGCCTCGATCAGGCTGCGCTCGCCAAGAGTATCGGCGCGAGCCGCCAATGGGTGATCGGTGTCGAGCGCGGCCGCGCGCGTGCCGAACTGGGTCTCGTTCTTCGTGCGCTCGACATTCTCGACATCCCTCTCAGCGTGGATGCCGGAACGAAGCCGAAGACGAAACCGGCCGCGCTACCCGATGTCGATATCGACGCTATTGTCGATGCCGCACGTAACAAGAGGCGGCCATGAGCAAGGAGCTTGTCGTCTTGCTCGGAGGCAATGAAGTCGGACGCGTCCGCCGCGGACTGCGCGACCGCCTGACCTTCGTCTACGACGAGGCGTGGCGGAACGCTTCGAACGCATTTCCTCTATCGCTTTCGATGCCGCTCGCGGCCAAAGAGCATGGGCCCGCCAGCATCGAAGCTTTTCTCTGGGGCCTGCTTCCGGACAACGAGCTCGTGCTCGAACGCTGGGCCCGGAAATTCCAGGTGTCGGCGCGCAATGTCTTCGCGCTCATCGGTCATGTCGGCGAAGACTGCGCCGGCGCGGTTCAGGTCGTGCCGCCCGAAAGAATGGAAAGTCTGCAAAGCAAAGCGGGCGACGGAATCGAATGGCTCGACGAGGATGGGGTCGCCGAACGGCTTCGCGCGCTCCGGGAAGATCATGCCGCATGGCGCCTGCCGCGCGATACCGGACAGTTCAGCCTTGCGGGAGCACAGCCGAAGACCGCTTTGCTCTATCAGGATGGCAAATGGGGCATCCCCTCGGGACGCATCCCGACCACGCACATTCTAAAGCCGCCTACCGGGCATTTTGACGGACATGCCGAGAATGAGCACATCTGCCTTGCGCTTGCACGCGCGGCCGGATTGCCTGCCGCTTCGTCGCGCGTCATGCGATTCGGAGACGAGATCGCTATCGCCGTCGAGCGCTACGACCGGCACAGAAGTGGCAACAAGATCGTCCGCGTCCATCAGGAAGATATGTGCCAGGCGCTCGCCGTCATGCCGACGCGCAAGTATCAGAACGAAGGCGGACCTGGCGTCACCGATATTGCCGAACTGATCCGCACGCATTCGAGCGAACATCGTACCGACCTCGACACCTTTGTACGGGCTCTCGGCTTCAACTGGCTCATTGCCGGCACCGATGCCCACGCCAAGAATTATTCACTGCTGATCGGCGCCGGTCTGCGCATCCGCCTGGCGCCGCTCTACGACATTGCCAGCATTCTTCCCTACGACGATTTCGATCTGCGTCGCGTCAAGCTGGCGATGAAGATCGGCGGCGAATACGAGCTGTATCTTGTCGGCATCCGGCAGTGGCAAAAGCTCGCGCGCGAGCTTCGGCTCGACGCCGATGCCGTGATCGTATCGTTGCGCGAAATGGCGGCAGGTATTCTCGCACAGATCGGCGAGGTAAAAGCACATGCGGCCAAAGACGGTCTCGCAGGCGAGGCCGTAGACCGGCTGGCCGAGCGGCTTACGAACCGGATGACGGCGTGCCTGAACAACTTGAACCGGTCATCCACGTCCGGCTGATTACGCATCGGACGAGCAGAAAAGACTTCGGCCAATTCACTTATACGGATTTCCGTATATCCCGGATTTATGCGGTTTTCCGTATAGAGGCCGCCAAGTGTGCCGTTCGCCAACGGTTGGGACACCATCGGCAGAAAGAACGCCTGACGATTGGGATAAACTCATATATTTCAATCGATTGGTTCGATTTCAATGACCGGCATGAAGATCGGCAAAATACGTGCGTTAGATTGAAAATTGTGCTATAGATACAGTCCCTTATGAAAAACAGAGATCGGCAGAACTTAAGGCTTCCATGGCGCTTATCGAAACTCCGACCCGTATTGAGCCTTGTCTGCTTGACGAGGCCTCGCCCGCGATCCTCGATCTCGTAGCCGAGCTATCGCGCGCATCCGGTTCGCTCGATGCGAAGCTCCATCCGCGATCGGCCGCGAACCTGGCCGAACTCGTTCGCATTATGAATTGCTATTACTCGAACTTGATCGAGGGGCACAACACGACGCCGCGCGAAATTGAGCGCGCTCTCAACGACCAGCTCGATGCAGACCAGGATCGCCGCGATCTGCAGATCGAAGCCCGCGCCCATATCCGGGTGCAGCGCGAAATCGACCGCCTTTTCGCAGCTGGAACCTTGCCCGAACCGACTTCGACCGAATTCATTCTCTGGCTGCATGGTGCCTTCTACGAAGGCGCATCCGAAAAGATGCTTCGCATCAAATCGCAGAACCATGACTTCCTGATGCAGCCGGGCGCGTTTCGAAGCCGCCCGGAAGAAGACGTTGCGGTCGGGCGGCATATTCCGCCGTCCTCGGCATGCGTGCCCGCCTTCATGGAGCATTTCGCTCAAGCCTATCGCTTCGACCGGCTTGGCGCAGGTTCGCGCATCATGGCCATTCCGGCCGCCCACCATCGGCTCAATTACATTCACCCCTTTCCGGATGGCAACGGCCGCGTCAGTCGCCTGATGAGCCACGCGATGGCGCTCAAGGCCGGTATTGGCGCGCATGGTCTTTGGTCGATTTCGCGGGGTATGGCGCGCGGCCTCGAAAGCCGCGGCGACTACAAACGCATGATGGATCATGCCGACACGCCGCGGCAGGGCGATCTTGATGGACGTGGCAATCTTTCGCGCCGCGCGCTGGCGGAATTTACCGAGTGGTTCCTGAAAATCTGTGTCGATCAGGTCGCATTCATGAGCAGCCTGTTCGAACTCGATACGCTGGCGCGCCGCCTCCGGATTTATGTCGAAAGACACGACCTGAAGCCCGAAGCGGTGCCGCTGCTCGAACAGGTTCTCCATCGCGGAGAAATTCCGCGTGGCGAGGCCGCGCGCGTCACAGGGCTCAAGGAACGCTCGGCACGTGATCTGTTGGCATCGCTGACCAATGATGGGATTTTGGACTCCGATACGCCGAAAGGGCCGGTATCTCTTCGCTTCACGCTCGACACCGCCGATATACTGTTTCCGACCCTGTTCCCCGAGACATAGGTTGGCAAACCCTAAAATAAAAATATCGACGAATCTGAGCGCTTGCAGTGAAAAAGTTTGCAGCTTCACGATGTGCGCTGCCCTCATGGCTAAAAGAAAAAAACGCTGTCGGAAGTTCTTCTCTCGACCAAGGATCAGTCCACGACCATCAGCCGGATGCCCGAAGGTGAGCACACATGATCGCCATCGATAGAAACGCCTCAGATGGGAATGGTTGGTAACGCCGGAAGTCTGATGCGTCCGCTTGATCGGTTCATCGCGCACTGAAACGACCAACGGCCAGACAACGGAATGTCCAACCTCAAATTTTGAGGGTGAAACTAGAGTCGTGTTTTGTTTCCTGAATTGCGTATAATATCAATGCCTTAAAGCGCTTCGCCCGCTCCAGCGTTGACAATATTCGGATCGGACCCTCGTTTTTCTGATGGCGCTGCAGCTGACGGCCGCGCGCCGGTTCGCCTTCGAGCTGGCTGTTTGCGTGCGGGTCACATCCTTGAGACGACTTGATGCTGGTCAATGTTCTCGCCGCAGTCCGGCGCAGCATTGCGGCAAACAACAGAAGGCGAATCCTTCTGCGGCTGTTGTGTTGAACAAGGCCGTGCGAGTTCACACGGCGCGTCAATCGGCAATGACCGGGTTCCGATCCGAAGACACGGCAGCTTCGGGTTTTCATGGGCGCCGCGGCGTGAAGCGGCGGGCGCCGTCTGAACAAAGGAGCAGGTATCATGCTGGCGCTGAAAAGAATTCCGGGCATCGGGATCGTCTCTGCTGCGTGCCTCGGCAACTTGGCCGTGTCGGTCGGCATCGCGCTGGCTGCGCCAACGGACGCCCAGCCGAGCCTTATGGCGCGCGCACGCTTGCAGTTCCAGGCCATTCCCGCTGCGCCGCCAAGCCTGCCGGGAAATGCGTCGACGCCGGCAAAGATCGAGTTGGGAAAGATGCTGTTCTTTGATCCGCGCCTTTCCGCGAGTCATGCCATCAGCTGTAATTCCTGCCACAACGTCGGGCTTGGCGGCGTCGATGCCGAGCCCACCTCTCTCGGCCATCGCTGGCAACACGGTGGCCGTAATGCGCCGACAGTCCTGAACGCCGTCTATGACAAGGCCCAATTCTGGGACGGCCGTGCCAAGGATCTGGAAGAACAGGCCGGCGGGCCGATCGTCAATCCGGTCGAAATGGCCTCGCCGACCGCGC
>JAKALI010000257.1 GCA_021813195.1 Pseudomonadota bacterium | reverse complement strand
GCATGCCGCGTGGGTCGGGATCACGCGTTTCAATCGAGAAGTCGCTCGCCACGCGCAACGGCACAATCTTAGGCCCGCCGTGGAGCAGTTGGTCGGGTGTGTCGGCGCGCTGCGCGTAGGAGCCTGGACCGCAGGCGGCTAGCATCGGATCGCCGGTCGGCTCGAGCGGCGCGCCGGGCCAGGGCTCGACTTTGCGTGCATTGATCGGCCGATCATCGGGTTTGCCATTGGGTGCGATGGCGGTGCCGCCATGGGGCAGGCGGAACACCTTCGGTGGCGGGATAAAGAACGTGTCGCCAGATTTGTAGGTGTTCGAGGGTTCGGAGAACAGCGGATAGCCCTCGCGTCGGTCTTCGCGGCGCAAGTACATGACAAGACCGATGAAGAACACCCAGAACACGTACAGGGTCACCTGAGCGACATCGATGTTGCCCATTATTTCACCCTTCATGATCCACCTCCCATGGATGTGTGGTCTAGCCGGGGAATTCAGCTAGGCCGAACTTGGTTTCAACGTGAGCGGCAGTGCGGCCCTCGAAGCGCACGAGCGGACCGATCGCGGCCAGCGTTGCGAACAAGAGCAAAATCTCGATGTGATAGACGGCGTTGTAGCCGGTGGCTGGGGTGGCAAGAGCGGCACCGAGTACCCCAGCGTCGGCCAGATGACCCACACCGTCGCGGATGGCGCCACCTGCAGCAATCGCAAGTCCTGCTGCGGTCGCCTGCACCGCACCCCAGGCGCCGAGCGCCAAGCCGCTCTGGCTGCGTTCGGCCATCTGCATCGCAGCCGTCAGAGTGCCAACGGCAAACAGACCACCACCGAAACCGATCAAGATCGTTCCGGCACGGAAGAGCTCCACCGAATCTGTCGGAGCGGCGAGAATAACCGCCGGGAACGCGAGAAGCCCGGCCAGAATTCCGACGCCGGCCAGACGGAAGGGATCACGGCCGCGGGAGAGCGCGCGTGCGGCCAACAGGAAACCTGCGAGCGTGCCTGTGCCCAGAAGGCCGGTCAACATCGTCGTGTCTGACACGCCAAGGTGGAGAACTTCCCCGCCATAGGGTTCCAGAAGAATATCCTGCATGGCAAAGGCTGCTGTCCCCAGACCGACGGTCACGAGCAAGCGTCCCCACCGATCACGCTGCCGGAGCGCAGCAAAGGCCTCGAGGAATTTCTGCGCAGGTTCGCTATCCCGATTGCGGCTCGGATCGCGTGCTTCCTGCTTCCACAGCGCAGCAATATTGAGGACCATCGTCACCGCCGCGGCACCTTGAATGACTTGGATGAGGCGCAGCTGGCTAAAATCATGCAGAAGAACGCTGAATGCGAATGCGCTCGCGATCGTCCCAATCAACAGCATCACATAGAGGAACGCGACCACACGCGGGCGGGCGTCAGCTGGCGCAATGTCAGTTGCGAGCGCAAGCCCCGCAGTCTGTGTCGTGTGCAGCCCCGCGCCGACCAGGAGGAATGCCAGCGCGGCGGCCGCAACGCCGACCCAAGCAGGGCCGTTTGTATCGCCCGACAGGACGATGAGCGCGAATGGCATGATGGCCAAACCGCCGAACTGCAAGAGCGAGCCAAACCAGATATAGGGCACACGGCGCCAGCCCAGAGCGGAGCGGTGATGGTCGGACTTGAAGCCGATCAAGGCGCGCAAGGGGGCAAACAGCAGTGGCAGCGACACCATGATCGCGACGACGGCGGCTGGAACGCCAAGCTCGACAATCATCACGCGATTGAGCGTCCCATTGAGCAGCACGACCGCCATGCCGACGGAAACTTGGAACAGCGACAGCCGCATCAGACGGCCAAGCGGCAGCTCATCTGTGGCGGCATCTGCGAACGGCAGACATCGCGGAGAGACGGTCCGCCAGGCGCGCGCTAATCTGTCGTTCACCGAGCTCATGCCTTCATCAGCTCCATGGCTTGCGCGACATAAAAGCCGCTATTCACGCGCAGCGTACGGCCCTCGTGGAACGTCGTGAGTGCCGGCTCTGCCGCGATGTGCCGGCGAAGCGCACCGGCATCGACCGGCTCGATGGCCGGGGCACTGTCCTGCCTGGGGAAGAAGCGGCCGACCGCATGCATCAACGTCAGAGCCGGCGTCCGGGGAGCGAACGTGAAGATCACGCCCACGTGAGCCGTCGAAGCGAGCCGGCCAAGCATGGCGACCATGTCGGCGGGCCGGTAGTGAATGAGGCTATCCATGGCAACGACATAATCGAAACGGCCGAGCGCCGGATCGAGCATGTCGCCGACGCGGAAGTCGAGGCGGCCGGCAAAGGGACCGGCACTGTGCGCGCGCTGGCGTGCGTGATCGACGAGTGTAGCGGCGATGTCGATCGCGACAACGTCGGCGCCCCGTTTGGCGGCTTCCATTGACAAGGCTCCGGTGCCGCAGCCAGCGTCCAAAATCCGCATGCCTGTGAGATCCGCACCCATCCAATCCAGCATCGTCGAGCGCATGCGATCGCGGCCAGCCCGTACCGTGCGACGGATGCGGCTAACGGGGGCATCCGACGTCAGACGCGACCAGGCATCTGCAGCCGTCCTATCGAAATAAGTCTGCAGTTCGCTGCGGCGCTGGCGATAAGAGAGGGTGTGCATCAGTCGTATCCCAGGAAATCGAAAATCTCGCGGTCACGCATGGGGCGGGCCTGCAGGGCTTCGGTTCCTTCCCACAGGTTGGCCGCCAGCCTCAGATATTCGTTTTGTACGGCTTCGAGTTCGGGCGACGGTTCCATCTCGAACAGCGTCGACTTTTTCAGTCGGCTACGCCGGATGACGTCGAGATCCGGGAAGTGCGCCAATCGCTTTAGTCCTGTGGCGTCGTTGAAGCGGTCAATTTGATCGGTGGCCTTGCTGCGATTGGCAATCACGCCACCGA
Organism: Pseudomonadota bacterium; assembly: GCA_021813195.1. Next base: position 3,370 of record JAKALI010000257.1, on the reverse strand, counting down.
TACGAATGCCGTAATTCTTTGCCTTCGCCTCAATGGCCGCAGCGATGCGGTTCATGGCGAAGATGCTGTCGAAGTCGTTGGCACATACGATGAGGCCACGCTCGGCGTGCTGGAGGGGAGAGGCAAATCCGCCGCAGACGACATCCCCTAGAACGTCGAAGATGACGACGTCGGTCTCATCGAGCAGATGATGCTCTTTGAGGAGTTTCACCGTTTGGCCGACGACATAGCCGCCGCACCCAGTTCCTGCCGGAGGGCCACCGGCTTCCACGCACAGCACGCCGTTGTAGCCCTCATAGACGAAGTCCTCGACGCGCAATTCTTCGGTATGAAATTCCACGCTTTCGAGCGCATCGATGACGGTAGGGACAAGCTTTTTCGTCAGTGTGAACGTGGAGTCGTGCTTCGGGTCGCAGCCGATCTGCAAGACGCGCTTGCCGAGCTTAGAGAAGGCCGCCGACAGATTAGACGAGGTCGTGCTTTTGCCGATCCCGCCTTTGCCATAAACGGCGAACACCTTGGCGGTCGTGGTTATGGCCACGCGCGGGTCGAGGTGGAACTGCACGCTGCCTTCGCCGTCACCCTTGCGGGCGCGCGGCGTCAACTGGCCTCGTGTGACGAGTGTGGCTGTCATGCTGCGGCCTCCACGCCGATACCTTCCAAGCGGTCTTCGAGATCGGCCCCGGCATTCCGCAGCGCTTCGAGCACGCTCGGATCGGGCGTCCAGTAATTGCGCTCGTGAGCTTCCAGGAGCCGGTTGGCCACCTTGGCAGACGCCGTCGGGTTCAAAGCCGCGAGGCGTTCGCGCATGGCGTCGTCCAGAACAAAGGTTTCGGTGATGTGCTGATAGACCCAGGGGGCGACCTGTCCTGTCGTCGCTGACCATCCCAGGGTATTGGTCACTTGTGCTTCGATCTGGCGCACACCCTCGTAGCCGTGCTTCAGCATGCCCTCGTACCATTTCGGGTTGAGCGTGCGCGTGCGCGTTTCGAGTGCAACCTGTTCGGCGAGGGTGCGAACGAGACCTTCCCCTCGAGTCTGGTCACCGATATAGACGGCGACATCATGCCCGCTCGCCTTGCGTACAGCGCGCGAAATTCCGCCAAGCGTATCGAAGTAGTGGTCAATCGTCGTGATGCCGACCTCGACAGACTCGAGGTTCTGATAGGTAAGCTTCACGTCCGCCAGCATGCTCTGCAACAGCGCCGTTTCCTGGCGTGGTGTGCCGGAGCGGCCATAAGCAAAGCTCTTGCGGGAAGCGAACGTGTCAGCAAGCTCATCCTCAGCCTGCCACTGACCGCCCTCGATCATCAAATTGACGTTGGAACCGTAGGCGCCATCGGCATTGGAGAACACGCGCAGGGCTGCCGTTTCCAAATCCGCGCCGGTTTGGCGCATGAAGGCGAGCGCGTGCTTGCGCACGTAATTCATGCTCTCGTCTTCTTCCGCGCTCGCCGCCAAAAAGAAGGCTTCCGCGAGCAGCTTCGTTTGCAACGGCATGAGATCGCGGAAAATACCTGAGAGCGTGACGACGACGTCGATGCGCGGGCGGCCAAGCTCCGCAAGCGGCACGAGGATGGCGCCGCAAAGACGGCCATAACTGTCGAAGCGGGGTTTTGCACCAACCAGGGCGAGGGCCTGCGAGAGCGGACCGCCTTCCGACTTCATATTGTCTGTGCCCCAGAGCACCAGAGCCACGCTTTCTGGCAGTTCTCCGGTATCGGCGAAGTGCCGCTTGAGGAGGCGTTCGGCCTGCCGCGCGCCGTCGGCGACGGCGAATGCACTCGGGATGCGGAAGGGATCAAAGCCGTGCAGGTTGCGTCCCGTCGGCAAAATATCGGGCGTGCGGATCAAATCGCCTGAGGGAGCAGGGCGGACGAACTTGCCGTCAAGCGCGCGGATGAGACTGCTAATCTCGTCGTTGCGGGCCAGCAAGCCATCCATGCGCTTCAGATGCGTGAGTACCTCGACAAGAGCTGGGTCGGCAGTCTGACCCGTTGCGGCGATGGCCATCTGCGGTGTCATGCCAGAAACGATATGGCCGACGAGAGCGGAATCGAGCTTCAGGCCGTGGCTTGCCTCCGCGGCCGCCAACAACAATTCAATGCGCTCAGCCGGGTTGGGAGCTTCGCCCAACACATGCAGGCCGCTGGGGATCAGCGCATATTCAACTTCGAGTACCGACTGCCAGAGCTTGTCGATTTCGTTGTCGGCGTCGGCATCCGACCAGGCAGGCTCAGCAGGGGCTAGTTCGACGGCCGCGGCCTGGGCTTGAAGTACGGGCAGAAGGGCCTGGCGCTCGCCAGCGGCCTCGGGCTCCAGTGCCCGCCAGCGCTCAATGGAGGCTTTGAGCTCGAGAAGACCACGGTAGAGACCCGCATGTGCAATCGGCGGTGTCAGGTAGCTCAGGAGCGTCGCAGCCGCGCGGCGCTTGGCGATGGCGCCTTCAGACGGGTTGTTGGCGGCGTAGATGTAGAAATTCGGCATGTCGCCGATCAGGCGATCGGGCCAGGAGGATGCCGAAAGCCCTGCTTGTTTCCCCGGCATGAATTCGAGCGCCCCGTGCGTGCCAAAATGCACGACCGCATGCGCTCCGAAATCTTCCGCCAGATACCGATAGAACGCCGTAAACGCATGCGTGGGTGCGAAGCCCTTCTCGAACAACAGGCGCATCGGGTCGCCCTCGTAGCCGAAGGCGGGCTGCACGCCGACGACGACGTTGCCAAATCGCGCACCGAGCACGTGAATTGCGGTGCCATCGCTCTGATGGCGACCTGGTGCGGGGCCCCATTGCTTCTCGATCTCCCTCAACCAGCGCTGACGCCGCACATGACGGTCCGCCGGGATCGAGGTGAGGACGTTGGCGGCGGTACCGTGGTGCTGCGCGTTGCCGTTGAGGATCTGATCGCGCAGGTCATCGACGGTTTTGGGCACATCGACGGTATAGCCGGCAGCTGCCAATTCACGCAGCGTATTGTGCAGCGAGGCGAACACGGAAAGAAAGGCTGCTGTGCCGGTAGCACCGGCGTTCGGCGGGAAGTTGAACAGCACGATCGCAACCTTGCGCTCGGCGCGCTTGGTACGCCGCAAAGCAACGAGCTTGGCGACCCGTGCCGCGAGCATCTCGGCGCGCTCGGGACAGGCATGCATATTGCGGTCGCCCTTGCCTGCGGGGAATGTGCATGCGCGCTCGCAACCGCGGCAGGGGTGGCCGAGACCCTCAGCCCGCCCGCCGAACACGATTGGCCCGGTCGCGCCGTCGAGCTCTGGGATTGCCACCATGATCGTCTGCTCGACGGGCATCAACCCGCGATCGGACGCCGCCCATTCTTCGATCGATTGGAACTCGATGGCCTGCGCCGCAATGTAA
>JAKALI010000256.1 GCA_021813195.1 Pseudomonadota bacterium | reverse complement strand
CAGCGCATGCCCGATGTGGATATGCCCGTTCGCATACGGGGGGCCATCGTGGAGGACAAACTTGGGCTTGCCCCGCAAATGTTTGCGGAGCAGCTGGTAAAGCCCGATCTCATCCCAGCGCTCAAGAATCTTGGGCTCGAGGTCCGGCAGCCCGGCACGCATGGGAAATTCGGTCTTCGGGAGAAAGAGCGTCTCGCCCCAGTCACGTCCCCCGCCCGGCATTATTGCAGCTTTCCCGTCACCGTCCCTGGACGTCTTGTCGCTTGCCATCGCTGTCTGTAGCCCTGCTAATGAGATCGCAGGGCTTCTAGCAAGCGGCAGGAGCTCTGGCAAAGCGCACCGCTGTTTCGCCTACCGAGCCTGCGTCTTAAGCGGTGGGCGACGTGCGCCGCTGGCTCAGGCTGTGCGACGGGAACGGCGCTTTAGTGCGGGATGTCCTGGGGCCGGTCAACCGACCACATCTTTTCGAGGTTATAGAACTCGCGCACCTCGGGGCGGAATAAGTGCACGATAATGTCGCCCTGATCGATTAGCACCCAGTCGCAAGCTTCCAAGCCTTCGACCCGGACGCCCTCGCAGCCCGCATCCTTGAGTTTGCGGCGGATCTGATCGGCGACAGCGCCGACGTGGCGATCGTTTCGCCCGGTGGCAATCACCATGAAATCCCCAATGGAGGACTTTCCGGCGAGATCAACCGTGACGATGTCCTCAGCCTTCGCTTCATCCAGCCAGTGGAGAACATCGCCAAGGAGCGCCGCGGATGAGCCAGCACTCGGCTGGACCTTCGCGGCAGAGACGCCCGACGGGGCTGTCCCGGTGGTGGTTCGCATGTGGGCGGAAGCATCCTTTCATTTAGGCTAACTCCCCGATCTCGCCAACGTCGGGCGGGGGGCAGCAACCTTGAGACCTCGTTGATACCGGTTCGGCACGGCTGCCGACCTGGCTGGAAGATAATCGCAGCACCGAAAGGCAGCAAGTCTGCTGAGCCGCCCTGATGCAACCCTGCAACTCTCACGTCGGTAAACGCGCGCTCAAACGCATCCTCAGGCTGCGGGTGGCGCGCACGCGGAAGAACGCACGCGGAAGAATGAGAGTGTGTCGGGCGTTCGTGTTCACCCTCGGATTACTCTGCGCGCGCGCGGACTTGACGCTTCTGGATAATATCCAGTGCTGCCGCCAACGCCCCGTCGACGTCGAGGTTGGTGGTATCGAGCACGACGGCATCCGCGGCGGGACGCAACGGCGCCACGCTGCGCTCGCTATCACGCACGTCGCGGGCGCGAATGTCGGCGAGGATCGTTTCATAATCGACGGCATCGCCGGCGCGTTGATGCTCCAAGGCCCGCCGCCTGGCTCGCTCTTCGGCAGAAGCCGTTACATAGATTTTCACATCGGCCTCGGGACACACAACCGTGCCAATGTCGCGGCCATCCAGGACGGCGCCGGGTTTGGCAGCGGCAAAGGCCCGTTGATAGTTCAGCAGGGCCGTTCGCACCTCCGGCAGTCGAGCAACCACGGAAGCCCGATCACCGGCTTGAGGGCCGCGCAACGCCGGATCGCCGAACGTGCTAGGATCAAGGCTGCGCGCTAAGGCAAGCGCCGCCCATCGGTCGTCTAGTCGAAATCCTCGCGCCAGAACATCCCGCGCCAGCGCGCGATAGAGCAAACCCGTATCGAGCCACGAGAACCCCAGATGCTCTGCAATCCGCCGCGCAAGGGTCCCTTTTCCCGAGGCCGCCGGCCCGTCGATGGCAATAATCATGGCGGGGCATCCTAGAGCTTCACGGATGCCACTGCCAAAGGCTCATCTCCCGGTCAAGAGTTCGCGGACAGCCCGATCGGCAAACTTGGGGGTGATCGCTAGGCCCGGCCGTTATGATCGGAAATCATCAGTAAGAAGGGGCTGGGTTCCCCGTCGTGTTTCGGGATCAACGCCCCCATCGCCGTGACGACGCCATGCTGGCGGCTTTTCATCACGCCGTTGAGCTCCCAATCGGCATGATGATGCAGGATTTCCGACTCGATGTGCGCAAAGAATGCGTTCACGACCTCATCCGCCGTGAGTTGCATCAGGTTCGCCGGTCCTTCGAAGGTGTAGGAGCCTTCGCCGCCGGTCGTGGCATCCATCATCCGGGCATAGTACGTGGTCATGCTGCCTCGACGTGTTCTTTCAGGGCACCATTCCTGACCTTCATGACAGGGTGACGACACGCCACCCGAACCATCAATGTTGCTCGCGACCAGCGAACAGGACTTGATTGGCAGCAGAAGATCCCTACCCTGGCGCCGATGAGGGACAACAACGTGTACGATGCCGTCGTCATCGGCTCCGGGCTCGGCGGTCTAACAGCGGGCGCGCTGCTCGCGAAGTGGGGACGCAAAGTTCTCGTTCTGGAGCGGAATTTCGGGCTCGGTGGCGCGGCCTCCTGCTATCGCTTCGGACAACTGACGATCGAGGCCTCCTTGCATGAGACCGCGGACCCCCGCGATCCGCGCGATCTCAAACACCGTGTCCTCGAACACCTCGGCTTGATGCAGAACATCGAGTGGGTTGCGATCCCGACACTCCACCGCATCATCGGAGGGCCGATTGGCGACCCTTTCGATCTGCCACACGGATTTGCTGCGGCCGGGGCGGCTGTTTCAGATCGGTTTCCTGAAGCCCGCGGCGGGATTGCGCGATTCCTCGGCCGTATGGAGGCACTCTACGAAACTGCCGGGCGCTTGAACGCCGCCAGTGACTCGCGCTCCCTGCGGGACCTCTGGAGCGCCGCAACCGGCGCGTGGCCCATCTTTCGCGACTGGCGGCTCTCGCTCCACGATGGGATGCAGCGCGATCTTGGATCCTGCAACGGCGCGCAATGCGCTCTGGCGGCCAATCTTGCGTATTACGCGGACGATCCGCGGCGGACCTGGTGGCTCTTCTTCGCCATGGCGCAGGCAGGCTACCTCGGCTCGGGCGGCGTGTACGTGCGAGGCGGCTCAACGCTGCTCAGCCGGACTTTAGCAAAATCGATCAAGAAATCGGGCGGCGATGTCTTACTCGGTCGGGCGGCAGAGCGCATCGAGATCGGCACAAACGGACGGCCGATGGCCGTGCACCACATGCCTCGCAAGGGTGGCGTAGCGGAGCGGGTATCAACGCGCGTGGTTCTCGCCAACACCGCTCCGCACAATCTTGCGGCCATGCTGCCCGAGCCTGCTGCCAGAACGATGCGCGCGCATTTGAATGACAGGCCGCTCTCTATAAGCCTGTTCTGCGCCCACTTCGGCATGCGCAGCAATCCCGCAAACTTCGGCCTCAAGAGCTATTCGACGATCCTGCTGCCCAGTTGGATGACGAAGCTCGAAGATTATGCGGCCGCCGCGAGCCTGCTCGCTGACTTGCCGAACGGCCGAATGCCCCCGCTGACCGTTGTCAACTACGGCGCCATCGACAGCGGACTTGCTGCGCCGGGGGAGCCGATTCTCGTCACGGTGGCGGGGGTCGATCGGCTGGAGAACTGGGAGAACGTATCGCAAGCCGCCTATGAGACCCGGCGCACCGCGTGGTTGGATGCGATTACGGCAACGCTCGAGGATCATTTCCCGGGCTTCGCAGCGCAGATCTCAGAACGCACGATGCTGACAGCCTCGTCCACCCGGCAGTATCTCGCCACGCCTGGTGGCGCCATCTACGGCTTCGCGCCTGAGCCACCGCGCACTCCGCCGTGGCGCGGCTTTCCGGCCTCGCCGAGAACACCCCTGCCCGGTGTATTCCTGGCGTCCTCGTTCGCAGGAGCCGGGGGCTACACGGGTGCGATGGGTGCGGGCGCACACGCTGCGCGTCTAGCGCACGCCGAGCTGTGATAGCCTCGGCTCGCGAGTGTCCGCAGCCCAATACGTCTCGTCCGCCTGCCGGAACCGCGCGCCGAGCATGCGGCTGCGGCATGTGCTCACACGTCAGTTCCTCAAGACATTCGCCATCTTGGCGATCGTCCTGCGATACACATCGGCCCGGTTCCAGTCGCGCAGTACGGCGTAATTCGCTGTGCCTTCGTCCCAGGGTTGCCCAGCTTTCCAGCCGTGACCTTTGAGGAAATTCGCCGTCGACGCCAGCACGTCGGGCACCGAGCGCTTCAGGTCGCGCTTGCCGTTGCCATCGAAATCGACAGCATACTTGACGTATGCGGTGGGAAGAAACTGCGTCTGACCGATCTCCCCAGCCCAACCGCCCGTCAATTGCGCCGCGCTCATGTCGCCGCGATCGACGATGCGCAAGCCGTCCAGCAACTGTCCGGTGAAGAATTCCGAACGCCGGCAATCATAGGCAAGGGTTGCGAGCGATCGCAGGATCGACTTGTTGCCGCCACCATCGGCGCCATAGTTGGTCTCCAGCCCCCAAATTGCGATGACAATCTCACGCGGCACCCCAAAGCGCTGTTCGATACGATCGAGCGTCGCTTTGTGCTTGGCCATCAGATTGCGGCCTCTAGAGATGAGAGCTGGCCCCACCCGGCGGGCGTAGAACTGCTCGAAACTCAGTTTGAACGATTTCTGATTGCGATCGAGCCGAATGACGGCGGGATCGTAGGTGAGGCCGTCCAGACCTTGAGAAATCGCCCGCTGCGAGATTCCTTTCGCGGCCGCCTGCTGCTTGAAGCCCTCCAGCCAGGCCCCGAAACCCGCACTCGTGTTGCCGCATTTCTGCGCCGATGCCGAATTGGCCGACATGGACATCGCCAAGATGATCGCTGCGGCGGCACGCCATCGCCAAGACTTGCGGATCTCTTGCGCGCGGTCGATTTCGTTCATGACCATCGTCCTCTTGTTATTGTGAGCACAAGGAACATGATCGTCATGACGCTGACAAGGCGACGAGAATGTGACGGTCCCAAACGGGCCGAAGCCAATCGCATCCGTCCTGCGACCGAATGGCCAAGTTCACCCCGTGTGCTGCGATGATGCGAACCGCGCGCCGAGACGTTCCATCAATCCGCGATATTCCGGAAAGCTCGTTGCGATCATGCGGGTATCGTCTACCGTGACGGGCGCTTCGCTTGCCAGCCCCATGGTGAGGAATGCCATCGCGATGCGATGATCGAGATGCGTGGTCACGAAACCGCCACCCGCAACCTTGCCTATACCATGCACCGTTAGTGTGTCTCCCTCCACCACAGCGGCGACGCCGTTGGCGGTGAGCCCCGCCGCCGTTGCAGCAAGCCTGTCGCTTTCCTTGACTTTGAGCTCAGCAAGCCCCTCCATGACTGTGTCACCCTCGGCGAAGGCCGCAATCACCGCGAGCACGGGATACTCATCGATCATCGAGGGAGCGCGCGCCGCAGGTACATGCACACCCTGAAGCTTGGATGAGCGCGCGCGAATGTCGGCCACCGGCTCGCCGCCTTCCTCGCGCACATTCAGAAATTCCACATCCGCTCCCATCTCGCGGAGCGTGGTGTAAAGTCCCGTGCGCGTGTCGTTGACGAGCACACCCTCAACCGTCACGTCCGACCCCGGCGAAAGCAGCGCCGCTGCAATCAGGAACGCCGCTGATGACGGATCTCCGGGGACGGTAACCTCGCGCCCCGCCAGTTCGGCATCTCCCTTGACGGTAATGTGGGTGCGCCCGCCATCGAAACTTGTCGAGACGTCGGCTCCGAAGTAGCGCAGCATGCGCTCTGTATGGTCGCGCGTGGCCTCTTTCTCGATCACGGTAGTCGCACCGGCGGCCATCAATCCGGCGAGCAGGATAGCGCTCTTGACCTGGGCCGACGGCACCGGCAGCTCGTAGACGATCGGTATGAGATCGGCGGTGCCGCGGACAGTCAGAGGCAGCGTGTCACGGTTTTCAACCGTCGAAAGACCCATTTGGCGCAAGGGCTTCAAAACACGCCCCATGGGCCGGCGCGACAGCGAGGCATCCCCTGTCATCACGACCGTCATGTCGTGACCGGCGACAATGCCCATCATCAGGCGCGTGCCCGTACCGGAATTGCCGAAGTCGAGCGCGCCATCAGGCTGCTTAAGCCCGCCTGTCCCACGCCCCCTGACCTCCCACACATCATTCACTTTATGCGCCGGCGCACCCAGCGCCGTTACAGCTTTCGCCGTATTCAGAACGTCCTCAGCTTCCAATAGCCCTCGAATCCGGGTCCGCCCTGTCGCCAGCGCCCCGAGCATCAGAGCCCGGTGTGAAATGGACTTATCGCCCGGAACCCGCAACCGACCCTTCAGGGCGCCCGCGCGCCCCGCCGACAGCGGCTCTGCAATCCCTGCGCGGCCACCATGAGTTGCACCAAC
>JAKALI010000255.1 GCA_021813195.1 Pseudomonadota bacterium | reverse complement strand
CCAGTGATGCATCCGTTATCGCCACCGCGACCAACAGCGAGAGCCCCGAGCCGAGCGACAAGACAACCGATCGCGTCAGCCCACCCGGTGCGCCGAGGTTGGCGATGGCCAGGGCGAGCTCGGGACGGCGGGGACGGCGTATTCGGCGGGCCAGCCGGGTGATCCCCTCGCCCAGCGCAGCAAAGAACACAAATACTCCAATCAGCGCGCCGATGAAGGACAACGCCACACGGGTGGAGTCCGACGACCAGACGGCGAGCGCGCAGAGCGCGATTCCAACACTGATAATTAGAACGAGGATGCTTGCTCGCGGCCACGTCGCATTGGGCGCAACCTCGTCCCGAAACAGCACCGCGGCGCTGACCTGCTCCGCATGTCCCAACGGCCAGAGTGCAAACAGTAGGGCAACCAGCACGCCGTACGCTAGGCCGAGCAGTACGCCAGCCCCCGAAATTCCGAACTCCGGCGCGATTGGCAGCTGCCCGGCGAACAGCCCTGCGAGCACCGGTGGCAGGACGAAACCTAGGGCCAGGCCGACGGCGACGCCGATCAGGGCCATGACCATTACCTGGGTCACAAACACCTGGAACACGGTCCGGCCTGAGGCACCGAGGCTCTTCAAGGTCGCGATCACCTTGCGCCGCCGATCGACAAAGGTCGCAACCGCATTGGCGATGCCAACACCGCCCGTCACCAAAGCTGCCAGGCCGAGCAGCGTCAAGAACTGGCGCAGACGCTCGAGGGTGCGTGTAACCTGCGGCGCCGGATCGCGCCGGTCACTGACGCTGAATCCCGACTGTGGCATGGCTTCGGCCAGAGACTGCCGCACGTCCGCGAAGGCCTGAGGGCCTGTGCCTTCGGGTCGATCCAGCCGTAACGCGTACCGCCAGCGGATGAGGGAGCCCGGCTGCACGAGTCCGGTCTTCTCTAAGTTCTTAAGCGACAGCAAGACGCGCGGCCCGTACGACACGCGGTCAGCCAGCCCATCGGGTTCGCTCTCCAAAACAGCTGAGATCGGGATATCTGAGGTACCGATGCGTATGCGGTCGCCAACCTTCAACGCGAGCCGCTCCATGAGCATAGGATGGACGATGGCACCACCCGCAAGCGCCTGATCCAGCGCTACGTCACCAAACAACTTTACGCTTCCGATGAGCGGATAGGCCTGATCGACGCCTTTGAGTTCGATCAGGGACTGATCCTCGCCAGTGAGCGGCCGCGCCATCGCTCGCATGGTTGCCGTCTCGCTCACGCGCCCTTGCGCCTGAAGCCACGAGCGCTCGATGTCGCTTGCACGTTGATGGGCGCGCACGAACGCCATATCGCCGCCCAGAATTGTCGCGCCCTGACGCTCGAACCCGCTGCGCAGCGCCTCCGACAGCGCCCCAACGCCACTGATCACCATCACGCCGAGCGCAACACAGGCGATGAAAATATGAAATCCCGAGAGACCCGCGCGCATCTCGCGCCAAGCCAGACGCAGCGCCAGCGGAAGAGCGGGCGCCGTAGTCGGGCGTGAAAGTCTGGAATCCCGATGCGCGATCGTCATGCCGCCTTCGCCCCGCGATCCTCGACGATTCGACCATCAGACATGCGCACGATACGGTCGCACTCGGCTGCGAGCCGCTCATCGTGCGTGACGAGCACGAGTGTGCCCGATCGTTCCCGCTGCAACCGGAAGAGCAAGCTGGCGACACTTCGTCCCGTCTTGCCGTCGAGATTTCCGGTCGGCTCATCGGCGAGCACGAGGTCCGGCTCAATGCTGAGTGCACGCGCCAGCGCGACGCGCTGCTGCTCGCCGCCTGAAAGCTGGGCTGGATAATGATCCAACCGATGCGTGAGGCCGACCTCCTCTAATCGCGCGCGGGCAATGATCTCAGCTCCCGTGCGGCCGGCGAATTCGAGTGGCAAAGCCACGTTCTCAAGTGCCGTCATGGTCGGCACGAGATGGAAGGATTGAAACACGATGCCGATATGGGCGCCTCGCACCCGTGCCAGTTCGTCCTCGCCAAGGGAACCGAAGTTGCGACCCACGACCTCGACGCTCCCGCGCGTTGGCCGCTCCAGGCCGGCCAACACCATGAGTAGCGATGTCTTGCCCGAACCTGACGGCCCAACGATTGCGACCGACTGGCCGCGCCGGATCTCCAGCGTTACGCCCGCTAAGATTTCAACGGGACCCGCGCGGCTCTCGAGGGTCAGACCGACATCCTTCAGGGAAACAATTGCATCAGCCACGCTGGATCATCCTCGCTGGAACAGGCAGGCTCGGGCAGCGCGCCTTGCTTTGGTCTTGCTCGACCATTACGTCAGCCCCATCACTTGGATGAGGCCGGGGGCAGAAACATGTTCGCGATGACACAACGGCTGCCCCCGCTGACGATGTGGAAAGTGGTGGTCCTGCCAGCCTTCGTCAATCTCGCCGTGGCGCTTGCCCTTGGTCTCGCACCAGGCTCGATCATGGCCAAGCCCGCGCAAGCTGGCGACGTGGAACCCGTTCGCATTGTGGCCTTCGGTGACAGCCTCACTGCCGGATATCTGTTGAGCCCGGATGACGCCTTCCCTCATCAGCTTGCTGTCGGCTTGAAGGCGCGGGGGCACGCCGTAGAAATCATCAATGCCGGCGTTTCCGGCGATACGACGGCCGGGGGTCTGCAACGACTAGATTGGTCGGTACCCGACGGCACCGAGGCCGTGATCCTGGAGCTTGGCGCCAATGATGCGCTGCGTGGCATGCCGCCGGAAGAAGCCCGCGACAATCTTGACGCGATCGTGACGCGCCTGAAAGCGCGCGGCATTGAGGTTTTGATCGCTGGCATGCAGGCTCCGAAGAATTGGGGTGAGGACTATCGGCAAGCCTTCGATTCGATATTTCGCGAGCTTGCAACACGGCATGACACGCTGCTCTATCCCTTCTTTCTCGATGGCGTCGCACTCGATCCCGCGCTCAATCTCGACGACGGCCTGCACCCAAACGCGAAAGGTGTCGCAAGAATCGTCGAGCGGATCCTACCTGTCGTCGAAGAATTGATCGCGCGTGTGACCGCACGCCGCGCGAAACTGCAATCGAAGTCCTAGGTCTCATACAGCGGGAGCTTCGCCATGCCGCGTCTATTCACGGGCATTGACGTGCCGGCCGACATCCGCCGCGAACTCGAACTGCTGCGTCAGCCGATGCCCGGGACGCATTGGATCGCACCGGAGAACTATCACGTCACACTGCGGTTTGTCGGTGACATTTCACCATCACAAGCCCACGAGTTTGCCGACGCGCTCGCGCACATCGACCAGGATGTTTTTTCAATCCGCATGAAAGGCCTTGGCGTGTTCGGTCATCAGGAACCACACACCTTATGGGCCGGCTTGGAACCATCACCCCAGCTCGACGACCTCGCCCGTGCCCATGATCGTGCGGCTCGCTTGGCAGGCCTGCCGCGGGATGCGCGCACTTTCAAGGCCCACGTGACTCTGGCACGCTTGCGCTATCCGCGACCGGAGGTGCTCGCGCGTTTTCTGGAGCACAAGGCGAAATTCCAAACTCGCGCCTTCCCGATCGAGCGGTTCGTTTTATTTTCGTCAAAACCCGGCACAGGCGGAGGACCCTATGCCGTTGAAGAGGTCTTCCCGTTACGCGGTGCGCCGCCCGTGGGATTGGATTGGGTTTGATGGCACGCGAAGACTGAGGGGTCAGCGTACGCGCTTTGGTGTATCCCCCGGCCAAATGAAGGTTGGTGCATCCGGAGGCGACGATGCCTGAGCCACAATGTGTTTTGCCGCGGAGCGCTTGGGCCTGACACGGCCCGTTGTTGTGGGAACCGTGGCCGTCCTGAGTGTTTCAATCCGCGAATTTGTCCCTTGCTGCACCGAGGCGCGAGATCCTCGGCGGAACTTTGCTCGCGGCGGATTTTTCATGGCCGATACCTGTCCGCCATCTGCGGCTTGCGCCATCCGCTCCACATGGTCATCATCCGCCGTAGCGATTTCAAGACCGGGCAAAACGTGCAGATGGATATAGCCGGTCACAGTCGAGGCCGGCGGGTCTCCGTGGAGCGTCACAATCGGTGCGCCAGGATCGTGGCTGGCTGTGGAGCGTTCCGCCTCCGGCTGTGGAGAATCGGCATCCTCCCACATCGCGAGCTGAGCCGAATCGGTTTGCGGAGGGGCAACGACGATGGTGACGGCATCCGCGGGCAACTCACCGTCGTTCTCGATGAGGCGGGCAATCATATCGACGCGTTTGACCGCTTCGGCCGCCGCATAGCGATGATGACGATAGCTTTCCGCCGCCGACCATGGGGCTGGACGGCAGCCGCAACCGTTGATGAGGGTCGTGCGGTAGAGGAAGGCATTCTTGAGCTTGGTGTAGGACTTGCCCTCCAGATCGACGAGTTCGCGCGGGTCCGAACTGCCGCGATGCTGGTAAAACAGACGCGCTTCGCCGGCACAGCTCGATTGGCACCGCTTGGCATCGGCAGAAAACCGCTCACGTGAAACAGCGTGGCTCACCGGCCAATAATAGCCGTCACAGGTACGCACACACACAGTCCGATAAGACCCGGCGGGACCACGAGCGCGCTCAGCGAACGATTCGTCCGGATCAGGGCGCGATGTCGATTGGTTCTCGCGCGACCAGTCGCGAAAGTTTTTAGGCGCAAGATTCGGTCTGGTGATCGCGGGGGTTGGAGATGGCGACGCTTTCGGCTTGCCGCCCCCGCCAAACAGCATCTCGAACAGCGACTGCGCTTCAGCTGCCGAACTCGATACAACGCTCACGCCCGCCAGCACCGCGACCAGCCATCCGCTCCGCCCGCGCCAGAATTCGATACGCACAACACCGCCCCACGCCTGCACGCAATCTACTTGGCACCCACCAAACTTCAGCGCCGAGGAAAACTGCGCGAGGATGGCGTGCCGGCGGCAAAAAATCGCTGAACGGCGCAAGAGAAAGCTGCGCAACGGCGCCTTTTTTTGGTGTGTGGACGGTGACGAATTGTTTCAAAACCGCACATCAGGACGCAGATGCGACCCGCACGATAATCTTGCCGGTTGCTTCGCGTCTCTCTAGCATGCGGATTGCCTCGGCGGTGTCTGCCAGATCGACGAGCGCGTGGATGCGGGGATTGAGCCGCCCGTCTGCCACAGCGTTCAGAACGTCCATCATATTGCGGCGATGGCCGGCGGGATCGCGCTTCACCGATTCGCCCCAGAACACGCCGATCGCCGAGACGCCTTTGACCAGCAACAAATTGAGCGGGAACTTGGGAATGTCTCCAGAAGCAAATCCAACGACGAGATAGCGCCCATTCCAGGCCAGCGCGCGCAATGCGGGCTCAGCGGCCTCCCCGCCCACGCAGTCGTACACGATATCGAGGCCAGTCTCGCCGGCGGACGTGCGCAAAGCTGTCTTTAAATCGGACCCTGGATAAAGGATGGTTGCATCGGCTCCAAACTGTCGACAAATGGCAAGTTTGTCCTCAGTGGAGGCCACGGCGATCACCCGCGCCCCGAGCATTTTACCGATCTCGATTGCGGCCTGCCCTGCCCCGCCGGCAGCACCCAGCACGGCGACTGTCTCGCCGGGCTCCATGCTCGCGCGGTCGCGCAACCCATGGATGGCGGTGCCGTAGGTGATGGAGACGCCGGCGGCGGCCTCATCGGATACGCCGTCTGGAATTGGAATGACCGCGTGCGCGTCCACGACCACCTGCTCGCGCACGCCGCCCCAGCCGACATAGGCTGCGACACGTTCGCCCTCGCGCACGCCCGTGACGCCCGATCCAAGCTGCGCGACAACTCCAGCGACTTCGCCTCCCGGCGAGAACGGCAGATCCGGCTTCGACTGGTAGCGGCCCCGCGTGATGAGCGTGTCGAAAAAATTCAAGGCTGCCGCGCGCACCGCGATTTTGACTTCACCTGGACCCGGTTCCGGCGCTCTGATTTCTTCAATGACGAGGCCGTCCGGCCCATCGAGGCGCTTGCACAGCACCGCCCGCATGTGAAATCTCCTCATCCTGTGGCGCTGGCCTCGAGGTGTTGGTGGGCGTTACACCGTCCTGCCAGCAAAACCTGTTCCTCGTGGCGACTTTCCACTCTGATGACAAGCCCCGAATACGGACGGTATCACCTGCGATGTCAGAAAGACCAGCCGATAGCTCTGCGTCACTTGCTCGAACGCGACCGGCCTGTCCGCCCCGTCCACGCGGCTATTTCGCCATCGGCGCGGAGCGGATGTCGAAGGCGCTCAATCTCGGCAATCTGATGCGATCGGCCCACGCCTTCGGCGCG
>JAKALI010000254.1 GCA_021813195.1 Pseudomonadota bacterium | reverse complement strand
GGCCCCGAACCTTCCACGATCAACCCGTGAAGGGTCGGTTATGCGAGCATGCCGCCGCTGCGTCTTCGCCTTCGCGGTGATCGCGATCGGGGCCGCGCCTTTGAGGAGCCATCGAGCGGGAATTGGCCCGCTCCGTATGGAACCCTCGAAATGTCGCACGATCTTTCCCTCGCTCAGAATCACGCCTTCCAGCTCGCGCGCACCTTGATGGTTCCAGTCACCATCTTCCAGGTCGACGGCGAGTACGGCGTTCTGCCCAGCGACGAGCTCGATGATGCAGACGGGATCGAGCCGATCTTCGAATATGACCCTTACATGTGATGCCCAAGTCATATGCTTGAGAGTTGTTAGCCGGGCGGGGCGAGCACGAAAACTCGTCTCGGCCTGCATCAAGGCACGATGTCTGCTCGGTGTGAGTGGGTTCGCCGGCGACCTAAAGCTCGATCTGAAGTAGCATTCGTTGCGGGCGATCCGAGTTGACTGCAGTCAACTTCCGTTTCAACGGCTGGCCGCGTTAACCTTTCATTAACGCAAAATTTCTTGTTCGAATCATTAAATCGTCGTCTAGATGCGCTTCATCGCTCAATGTTGCGTTTGGAGCGCATGTTTGGAATTGGGCGAATGATTCACGCGAGCGATATAGCCGACCATCAAGCGGACTCCGACTTGCTCATAACAGAGCATGGCCGTGATCTGTCCGAGAAATTGCAGGCCCTACGACTTCGCCTGTTCCCTCCTTCGGCGCGCAAACCCCTTCGCTCGTTTCAATTGGGCGAGACAGCAAAACTCCTTGGGGTGAAGGCTGGCTATTTGCGGAACCTCTCATTGGAAGGCAAGGGGCCGGCACCCGATGTTACCGCCTCCGGGCGGCGATCCTACACCGCGGATCAGATCCAGGAACTGCGTCGCTTTCTCGACGAGAACGGTCGGGCTAGTCGTCGTTACGTGCCGCACAGGCGCGGAAACGAACATCTTCAGATCGTCGCAGTCGTCAATTTCAAAGGCGGGAGCGGCAAGACTACTACGGCTGCCCACCTTGCTCAGCACCTTGCCCTCAATGGCTATCGTGTTCTGGCCATTGACCTCGACCCGCAGGCAAGCTTCTCGGCACTGCACGGCATCCAACCGGAGTTCGACGTCGGTCCGAACGAAACTCTCTACGCAGCGCTACGCTACGATGATGAGCGTCGGCCGCTCGCAGACCTCATCAAGCCGACAAATATCCCTGGCCTCGATATTGTGCCCGGGAACATCGAGCTGTCGGAATTTGAATACGACACGCCGCGGATCCTCGCTTCTAACGAGCGAGGGTCTATGGGACGGATCTTCTTTGCGCGGCTCGATGAAGTGCTGGAGCCGGTCGCCGACCGCTATGATGTTGTTGTGATCGATTGTCCGCCGCAACTGGGCTATCTCACGATGAGCGCGCTCTGCACGGCTACGGCGCTTCTAATTACGGTGCATCCCCAGATGCTCGACGTCATGTCGATGTGTCAGTTCCTGCTGATGCTCGGCGATGTCATGTCGCATCTGAAAGCCGCTGGCGGCGGAATGCGTCACGACTGGATCAGATATCTGATCACGCGGTACGAGGCCACAGACGGGCCGCAGACGGACATGGCCGCATTCATCCGGTCCCTGTTCGGCCGTAACGTTCTGACTAACCCGATGCTCAAGAGCGTCGCGATCTCGGATGCGGGGCTGACCAAACAGACCCTGTACGAGGTTGAGCGCCGGCAATTCACCTCATCTACCTATGACCGGGCGATGGAGTCCCTCGATGCGGTCAACGGCGAAATCGAGGGACTGATCCGCAAAGCTTGGGGAAGAAACTGATGTCGAGACGGGGCATCCTTACCAATCTGCCCGATGAAAAGTTGACTGCAGTCAACTCGACCCCCGTTCGAGGGCGGCAGGTGCGAACGTCGGGCGCCTTCGGAAGCGTCGTTCGGGAAATCGACGCGCTCGCCGCCAAGGCCGACGCCGCTCGGGAGATCGAGGCTCGGCTGACCGCGGGAGAAATCGTGGTCGAACTTGATCCTAGCGAGATCGATGCGTCCTTTGTCGCCGACCGCCTGTCGCAAGACGACGACGAATTCCAGGCCCTCGTTCAGGCGATCCGCGAGCGGGGACAGGATTCCCCGATCTTGGTTCGCCGCCATCCGGACGCCGAGACACGGTATCAGGTTGCTTTCGGTCATCGGCGCGTTCGAGCTGCGCAAGTTCTCGGGCGACCTGTTCGCGCGGTCGTCAAACAACTCACGAATCGAGATCTCGTCCTGGCACAGGGCCAGGAAAACAGCGCTCGCGCGAATCTCTCATTTGTCGAGCGAGCTCTCTTTGCGCGCCGTCTTGAGGAGATCGGCCAAGATCGCGAGACGATCATGAGCGCGCTCGGGGTCGACAAGACCGTCGTGTCGCGCATGATCTCGGTCGCCAGCAAGTTGCCGACCTCTCTCATCGAGGCAATCGGCGCGGCACCATCGACCGGCCGAGATCGTTGGGTCGAGTTGGCGACGCAGTACGAGGCGAACGGTGATACGCGAAGCTTGGAGCCGCTGTCTGCTACCGCCGAGTTCGCTGCCGCAGCGTCTGACGAGCGATTTGAACTGGCGCTCGTGTATTTCTCAACGCCGGACGGCCCGCAAATCGCTTCTCCTCTGGGCAAGTCGCGAAAGCCTGCGTCCGAGGGAAGCTATTGGTCGAACGGCGGGGGGTGCAGAATTGCGCGAATCAAGGCGGACCCGCGGAAGTTCACCGTCGCGATCGATGAGAAAGCCGCCCCAGGGTTTGGTGATTTTCTGTTGAAGCAGATGGATCGCCTGTACGCATCCTATCAATCACAGGTGAAGGAGGCGCCAGCCGAATAGCGGTCATTGGAAGAAACTTCGGATCAGGCCGGCAAAAGAAAAAGGCCCCCGAAACGGAGTTCCGGAAGCCCTTCTTAGTGTGTAGCAACGCAAGAATCCCACTTCCGCGAATCACAGTCAAGAGTCTCGCAAGAGATTTGATGCGCCGTTTTGGCGAGCGGATTTCCTTTGCCTGAATAAAGGCAAAGCCAATGCAACCTCATATATCGACGACGCCCTTTGGGCGGCGATCGCTGACGCTCGCCCATGTGGCGACACAGCAGATCGCAAAATCACGACCGCCGGAGAAAGCGGTCCACAAGTGGAATGTGTTTCGCGCCATCTGCACCGCAAAGCCGCGCATCGGCGTGTCCGAGCGCGCGCTGTCGGTGTTAAACGCGTTGCTTACGTTCCATCCGGAGACCGTTTTGACGGGCGAAGACCTGATCGTCTTTCCGTCGAACCGGCAGCTCGCGCTACGCGCCCACGGCATGGCGCCAGCGACCCTGCGGCGGCATCTGGCTTGCCTGGTCGACGCCGGTCTCATCGTCCGGCGCGATAGCCCCAACGGCAAGCGCTACGCCCGCAAGGACAGGGCAGGGGAGATTGAACTCGCCTTCGGCTTCGATCTTTCGCCGCTCGTGGCTCGCGCCGAAGAGTTTGAAGCCTGGGCCGACGAAATTCGCGCCGAAGCTCGTGCGCTCGCCTTCGTGCGAGAACGCATCACCATCTGCCGACGCGACATCGTCAAGATGATCGCCACTGGTATGGAGGAGGGCGTTGCGACGCGCCAGGCAGGGCAGGGGGCAGTCCACGGGCCGGCCGACTGGGTCGAGATGCACGCCCTGTTTCGCTCGATCGTAGAGCGGATTCCACGCACGGCGACCCGCCAGGCCCTGGAGCCGATCGCCGACGAACTGTCGATGCTCGCTGACGAAATCCTCAGCCTTCTGGAAAATCACATAAAAACATCGAATCTAAGCGCCAATGAGTCTCATTCTGAGCGCCACAAACAGAATTCAAATCCAGACTCCCTTCCTGATCTTGAACCGGACCTTCGAGAAGGTCGGGGCGCGGCGCCCGAGCCCAATCCCGAGACATCGCGGGCTCCAGAACCGAAGCCGGGATCGAAAACAGAGGGGTCGTTCCCGCTCCGGATGGTGCTCGACGCCTGTCCCGACATGATCGATTACGCCAAGGGCGGGATTTCGAACTGGCGCGATTTCCTGGCGACCGCAAACGTCGTCCGGCCGCTGGTCGGGGTGAGCCCGAGCGCCTGGGAGGAGGCGCAAACCACGATGGGCGAGGTCTACGCTGCGATTGTGCTCGCCTGCATCCTGCAGAAGGGCCCGACGATCAATTCCGCAGGCGGATATATCCGCGAACTCAGCCGGAAATCTCAGGCTGGCGAGTTCTCGATCGGTCCGATGCTGATGGCGCTGATCAGCAGCCGCAAGCGTGAGAAGAAATCGGCATGATGTTCCGGTCCGATCACCGGCCTGAGGTGAGGTTCGGCGCGAGTCCGAGCTTGGCTGCCTGGTCGAGCAAGTGCTTGACCGATGATGCCGACCATTTCGGAGCGCCGCGAGGGGTGCGTTCGCGCATCTGTTCGAGCTGGGCGCCGATCGCGCGCAGCGACATGTCGGGGTTCGCCATGGCGATGCCGGCAACGAGCATCATCAGCCGATCTTCTGGCGGACTGCGGGGTGCGCGTTCGAGCAGGATGGGATCGGCCACGCGTTCCCGGACCGCTCGACGGACCGCGCGCCGCAAGCGCTCGACGGACCATTTCTGGCCGCCGTCCGGGTTGAGCACGCGCACCACGTCGTCCCACGGCGAGGACGGCCGCATCCGGCGCACGGTGGGTAGCCAGCGATCCATCGTCGTAAGCACGTCGCCGGTGAAAACCTTATCGCGGGCGGCTGCAGCCTTTCGGATAGCCGTCGGGTCGCGGGCGCGAAGTCCGGGATTTCCAGGCAGTTTTCCACGGGCCTTGGCGGCGGCGCGCAATTCATCGGTCTGTGCGTCGGTCGCCTGATCCTCGGTCGAGACGCGAGCGTAGCCGAGGTGGCGGCCGGTCGCTGCGGGTCGGACTGTGGTCAATGCGAACTCGCATAAAGCCCGGCGATTTCGCCGGCAAGCTCGTCGAGAGGCGTGACCTGGATGCCTTCGCCGAGTGGGTAGGTTTCGCGGCCGGGGTAGACGACGAACTTCCGTATTGGCGAAAGATCGACGCACGCATGATGGAATCCGCGCTCTACTTTCGGAGCCAAGCTTCGCTTGATCTCGACAGCCCATATTTGATCGCCGGGCAGCGTCAGGACGAGATCGATTTCGGCGCCGGCCGCCGTTCGATAGAAATTAGCGCGCCCGCCGTCCGGGAGGCAGGAAATCAGAGTTTCGATCGCAAATCCCTCCCAACTCGCGCCGGCGATAGGATGGCCGAGGATCTCGTCGAGGGTCGACAGACCGAGTAGCGCGTGAACGAGCCCGCTATCCCGGACGTAGACTCGTGGAGATTTAATCAAGCGCTTCCCGACATTTGTGTGCCAGGGCTCCAGCCGCCGGACGAGGAGCAGGTCGACCATGAGGTCAAGGTAGGAGTCAATGGTTTTGCTGTTGACCCCGAGTGCTCGGGCGAAATCCGAAGCGTTCATCAGTCCCGACTGGTGGTGCGCCAGCATTGTCCAAAACCGTCGCAGCGTTTCGGCGGCGATCCGTGGTCCGAGAGCAGGGATGTCGCGCTCCAGATAGGTGCGGATGAAATTCTGCCGCCAGCGGAGGCTTGTCCGGTCGTCGATAGCGAGAAAACTGTCAGGAAACCCGCCGCGGGCCCAAAGGCGATCTTGGTCAGTAGCGTCGACCTCGAGTCCGTCGATAGGGGCGAGTTCCAGATACGCTATCCGGCCAGCCAGACTTTCGCCGGATTGCTGGAGGAGGTCTATGGAAGCTGACCCGAGCAACAAAAACCGCCCCGCTCGCAACCCCTTGGTCCGGCCGCGATCGATGAGGCCTCTTAAATTCTGAAAGAGACCTGGCGCGCGCTGGACTTCGTCGAGGACGACGAGCTCGTTTTCATGGGCGCTCAGGTAGAGCTCCGGATCGGAGAGCTTGGCGCGGTCGGCGTCCGATTCGAGGTCGAGATAGATTGCCGGCCGCTTGCTCGCTATTTCGAGCGCTAGCGTCGTCTTGCCGACCTGTCGGGGGCCGAGGAGAGCCACCGCCGGGGTCGTATCGATCAGCTCCTTGAGCTGCGCTTCTTTTCGCCGTTTAATCATCCTTGCTATTTTGGAGTGTAATTCCGAAAATGCAAGGATAGGGCGACTTTAGCTGGGCCGATCCGCCGGTTCCAACAGACGCAGGCCAAATTTCTCGCTGGTGTTGGAACCGAGGTCGGTTCCCTCGGATATGTCGACGCCACCGACATGACGCCCTGACGT